>JANPOJ010000455.1:0-3349 GCA_031427935.1 Ilumatobacteraceae bacterium
GTGGAGGGAGTGATCGAGTACGTGAAGTCCCGCCACATCGTCTACGACACGCCGATCACGCTCGGTCCCACGCATACGGTCGGCGATGCGCTCGGCTTGATCCACAAGCGCGCACACGGGGCACTGGTCGTCGTCGGCGACGACGGTGCGCCTGCCGGGATCTTCACCGAACACGACGCTGTCGGCTTCGATCGATTCAGTCAGCTGAAGAACGTGATGAGCAGCGATCTGATGGTCATCGAAGACGGCACGCCACCCGACGAGATCTACGACCGGCTCAGCGGGCAGCGATTGTCGGTTGCACCGGTGGTCGACGACCAGGGGCGCTTGATCGGCTGCGTGACCCGCAAGGGTGCGCTGCGTTCCACGATCTATCGACCGGCGATCGACGACCAGGGGCGCCTGCGGATCGCCGTCGCCGTCGGGATCAACGGCGATCCGGCAACCAAGGCGAAGGCGTTGCTGGCGATGGGTGCCGACGTCTTGGTGATCGACACCGCCCATGGTCACCAGACCCGCACATTGCGGGCGATCGAAGAGGTCCGAGCGGTTGCGCCCGATGCGGCGATCGTCGCTGGGAACGTCGTCACCGCCGAGGGCACTCGCGATCTGATCAACGCCGGCGCCGACGTGGTCAAGGTCGGCGTTGGTCCCGGTGCGATGTGCACGACGCGCATGATGACAGGCGTCGGACGCCCGCAGTTCAGCGCGGTCTTGGAATGTGCGGCAGAGGCTGCATCGCAGGGCAAGTACATCTGGGCCGACGGTGGTGTTCGGTATCCCCGCGACGTCGCCCTTGCGCTGGCGGCCGGTGCAGCCAACGTGATGTTCGGCTCGTGGTTGGCGGGCACTTACGAGTCCGCCGCCGACACGCTGCGCGATCCCGACGGGCGGCTCTACAAGGAGAGCTTCGGCATGGCCAGCAACCGCGCCGTGAAGATCCGCAACCGCACCGAGACGGCGTTCGAGCGAGCCCGCAAGGAGCTCTTCGAAGAAGGCATCAGCACCTCGCGCATGTATCTCGACCCGGATCGCCCCGGGGTGGAAGACATCATCGACGAGATCGTCGCCGGGGTCCGTTCGGCATGTACCTACGCCGGCGCAGCCACGATCACCGAGTTCCACGAGCGTGCGGTCGTCGGGGTGCAGAGCGCGGCCGGCTACAGCGAGGGCCTGCCGCAGGGGACGAGCTGGTAAGTGCGCGTCATCGCAATCGATGGGCCGGCCGGAGCCGGCAAGAGCACTGTGGCGCGGGCGCTGGCAGCCCGCCTCGGCCTGGAGTACCTCGACACCGGGGCGATGTACCGCGCTGTCACGCTGGCAGCCATGCGTCGCGGCATCGACACTACTGATCTCGAACGGGTCGCCCAACTCGCCGAAGACGTCAGTCTCGAGGTCGGCGAGCACGGAGTCTTCGTCGACGGGTTCGACGCGACGACCGAGATCCGCAGCCGCGAGGTGACCACGGCCGTCAGTGCCGTCGCGGCCAACAGCGGTGTGCGTGCGGAGCTCGTTCGCCGGCAGCGACGCTGGGCCGACGAACGCGGCGGGGGAGTGCTGGAAGGCCGCGACATCGGTTCGGTCGTGTTCCCCGACGCCGAGCTGAAGCTCTACCTCACGGCCTCGCCGAGGGTGCGAGCGGAACGACGTGTCGCCGAAGCGGGCGGCGACGTCGACGAGATCGAGGCCGCCATCGAACGACGCGACCGTCACGACTCGTCGCGCAGCGACAGCCCGCTTGTCGAGGCCGACGGCTCGATCGTGGTAGATACCACTGGGCGGAGCATCGATGAGGTGCTCGCACGAGTCGAACAACTACTGGAGCGGAAATGACCAAGATCTCTACACGGCTCGTCGGCAACACCTTGCCGGATCGCGTCGCGTACCAATTGGTTCGGTTCATCGTCACGTCGTTCTGTCGAGTGTGGTGCCGGATGACTGTGGAAGGTCGCGAGAACGTGCCCACTGAGGGCCTGTTCATCTTGGCGCCGACGCATCGCAGCATCCTCGACACACCGATCGCCTCAGGGGTCACACATCGTCGCATGCGATTCATGGGCGCCGACAAGTACTGGAAGAGCAAGGCGTTCGGCCGGTTGCTGACGGCACTCGGTGGCTTCCCCGTCAGCCGCGGCACCGCTGATCGCGAAGCGTTGAAGCGGTCGATCGCGGTGCTCGAAGCCGGCGAGCCGCTGGTGCTGTTCCCCGAGGGCGAGCGCAAGAGCGGCCCGATCGTGCATCCGTTGTTCGACGGCGCCACCTACATCGCTGTCAAGGCGGGAGTGCCGATCATTCCCGTCGGCATCGGCGGTTCGGAGCGGGCGATGGCGAAGGGCGCCAAGTTCATCCGCCCCAGCAAGCTGCATGTCGCGATCGGCAAGCCCATTCAGGCCTCCACCGATGCCAAGAGCCCGAAGGAACAGCGCGACTCGGCCCGCCAGTTGACCATCGACCTGCACGCCGAGTTGCAGCGCCTGTTCGATGTCGCCCAGGCGCGGGTGCTCTAAGCTAAGCCGGGCGCTGGTAGTAGTGGCGAAGCCCGTTCGCCAGTGAGATCGGGTCGTCGACGCCGCAGAGCTCGCGCGCCGAGTGCATCGAGAGCTGCGGCACGCCGACATCCACCGTCTCGATCCCGAGGCGGGTCGCAGTAAGGGGGCCGATGGTCGAGCCGCACGGGATGTTGTTGCGACTGACGAAGACCTGTGAGGCAACGCCGGCCTCGTCGAACACGCGGCGCAGCATGGCCGCCGAGCGAGCCGAAGTGGCGTACCGCTGGTTGCTGTTGAGCTTGATCGCCGGGCCATGGTTGACGATCGGCTGGTGGTCTGGATCGTGGCGCTCGCTGTAGTTGGGGTGAACGGCGTGGGCGTTGTCAGCCGACACGCAGGTGCTCGCCGCCAGCTGCGTCAGGAACTCGGATCTCGACGCGCCGTTGGCAAGCGCCAGACGCTCCAACACGTGCTCGAGCAGCAACCAAACAGCACGCCGAGCACGGCGAGTAAGATCCCAACCCAGAATAATAAACGCAGCGGATGTACCGAAAAAGACGCCACCAAATCTAACTGCAGTGAGAGCAGTTTGAGCAGAGAATAATTCGATACCCCAGCAGCACGTTCCGCATGCGCGACGCCGATAGAGCATGGGCTGCGAGCAAATAAACTCGCAAGTGCTGGAATGAATGTTTTATATTCGCGGCAAGCAACCACCGACTGCGCAACTTCGCGGCTATAGCCACGCAACATGCAGCCAAAGTCATCGAGCTTGATGCCGCTCATGCGGCGGACCATGCGGTTGGTAATGCCCGATGCGGTTTTACGAAACCAGGTATCTTGGCGATCAACGCGCCAGG
>JANPOJ010000456.1:0-15543 GCA_031427935.1 Ilumatobacteraceae bacterium
CAACATGTCGTCGAGATGGTCGACGATCGTGCCGATCGCGTTGGTCAGTTCTTCCGGTCGTGGTGGATCGGAAACCAGGTCGCTGGCGCGGAGCGTCGCCGCGCCGACGGGGATGATGTGCCGCTTGCCATCGACGTCGACCAGCGTTTCGCCATCCTCCAGACGAACCAGCACGGCGTTCATGTTCGATCGTTTAGTTGATCGGCGAGCTGTTGAGCGACCCAGGCGCCAACGGGATCATCGCCGCCGGCCAAGAACCAGGCGTAGTGGGCGTGCAGACACTTCACCCCGATGCGCGTGCCGCCGACGCCACCGTGAGGGCGTGGGCCGGTGTGGTCCGGGGGCAACGCGGCGTCGCGCTCCGCGGCATAGCGAGCGTGCGCATCGGCAACCGTCAGCGGATCGATCTCGGACTCGGCCCGGCGTACCGCACCACCGGCCTCCAGTCGACTGATCGCCACCACTTCACGCTTGCCGACCAGCCAGTACCTCGTCGGCATCGGTTCGCCGTCGTCGAGCAGCGGAGCGTTGCGCATGACGATCGGGCCTCCCGCCGCGTCTCGAACCACGACCTCGAACGAACCGCGAGGTGCCCTGCCGATCAACTCACGGACGGCAGCGACATCGTCGCTCACGTCGTCAGCGACGGCTGAGCCGTCGCACGACGATCCACAACAGCACCAGACCGCCAACCAGCGGAAGAAGACGCTTGAGGATCGCTGAGCCGGCCACGTCGGACAGCTCGATGGGCGCAGCGGCCGGCCCGTTGATCTTGCGAACACCCTGGCTCGGCTCGGCGGCGGGCGTGGCGGTCGCCGCTGGCGCATCGGTCACAGCGGAGCTATTGCTCGATGCCCGCTCGGCACCGACCGCTTCGGCCGGGGCGTCTGTCGTGGCGCCGTTGCCGGCACTCGCCGCCGGGGCTGCCGTCGCCGCCGGCTGCTGATCGAGCATGGTGTTGAGGTTGGTGGCGAACTGGTTCATCAGCTTCTTGCTGACGTCGCCCATGATGCCTCGCCCGAACTGGGCGACCTTGCCGGTGATGTGCAGGTCGGTCTCGACGACGCACTTCGTGGTCGCGTCATCGATCGACTCGAGCTGTGCCGTGATCAGCGCGCTGGCGTTGCCCTTGCCGGTGGTGTCACGACCTTCACCCTTCAGCACGGCGCGATGCGCGGTGTCGTCTCGTTCGACGAAGTTGGCCTGACCCTTGAACGCCGTCGAGATCGCGCCGAGCTTGACCTTGACGACTCCACGGAACACGTCGCCTTCGATTTCTTCGAGGGCCGCGCCGGGCATGCACGGGGCGATGAGCTCGACATTGGTCAACACCTTCCACGTCTCGGCGATCGGTCGATGCACCGTGAATTCATTCAGAAGTTTGTCCATGATCCGAGATCCTCCAACGTGTCGATGTCAGCCGCTGAGCCTTCGCACGCTACTTCATCGACCCAATCGGGGTGAAGGCGCATCAGCGGTCGCGCGCCCTCGTCGCCCTCTGTCGGTAGGTGCGGCCACACTGACCGGTGCAGCCGTACGGGGTTCGGTCCCCGCGCACCGTCGTAGGTTGCGATCACGATCCGCGCCCCGCTGTTCGCCGAGGCGATTGCTCGCCACGCCGATGCCGGGATGAAAGGCTGGTCGGCGAGCCCGACCACGATGAACTCGCTGCCGAACGCCTCCGCGGCGGTGATGCCGACCTGCAACGACCCGGCTTGGCCCTGCTGCCACGTGTCGTTGTGCACGACCGTCACGCCGGGGTCGTCGATGGCCAGTTCGACGGCGCCGGTCACGACCACGACGTGATCGAGACCCGCCGCGACGACGTGGTCGAGCGAGCGCCGGAACACGGGCTTCCCGTCGAGCAACACCAGCAGTTTGTGGGTCGGACCGGAAAATCTTGCTCCGCCTCCGGCAGCCAGGAGCACGGCGGTGGTGGACACCTCGCAAGCATACGTTTCGGGCATTCGAGCCCAGTTGGCGGCCGATGGCGGCTGCCTCCAATGCCAGATTTGATTACGAAAGTGTTACAGGTGACTTGAGTATTGCGGTTTCATGACGATAACTTGTCATCTGTTACAGGGTCATGGCGGCGTTCGTTGGTCGGCGGATCCCTTGAGCAATCGAAGCGGTGGCGCTCACGTATGGCGCTTTCGCCGTAAACGAGGGGATCTCCCTCGTTGCGACCAAAGCATCTGCCCGTGGCGGGCGGTGCGGACCACCATCCGAGGGGACCCTCACATGACGATCTGTCAAAGACTTGCAACATTCGTGTTCGCTGCCTCGGTACTTGGCGGCGGGTTCGTGGCACTGGGTGCCGATTCGGCCGGCGCAACGCAACTGCCCACTGTGGCCGTTGCCGCGACGATCGACACGGTTTCCACGAGTGCCGCTGCAGCGCTGGCCTCCATGGGGACCAATGCCTACGTCGTTCGTCTCGAGAACACCGCGTACGCCGTGGCGGCCAGCTTGGGCACCGACGCCGGCCCGATGAACAAGGCGTGGTTGGCAGCCGATCAGTCACACCAGATCGCGCTCCTGTCCGCCCTGACCCAGGTCGGCGTGCCGTATCACCGCAACGCCAGCAAGGCGGGCATCGCATTCGACTGCTCGGGTCTGACCGCATTTGCGTGGGCTCAGACCGGCGTCGAGTTGGCCCGCAACAGCAGCGCCCAACTGCGCAATGCCGCGGCCCGCACCCGCGAGAGCGCGCAGGCCGGCGACCTCGTCTACTACCCCGGTCACGTCATGCTGTGGCTGGGTGTCGACAACCTCATCGTGCATGCCCCCCAGAGCGGCCGCGATGTCGAGGTCGGGCACGTCACCGACCGTCGCGTGAAGCGCGTCAAGTTCGCCAACCCCATCGGCTGAGAGCCGATGGGCGGTCATCCGTGGATCGGCCCGCTGGCACTGCGCAATGACGGCGTTGCCCGACCCGTGTGTCGGGCGATGATCTCGGCGCAGATCGAGATGGCTGTTTCCTCGGGCGTCCTCGCCCCGAGGTCGAGCCCGATCGGCGACATCAACCGCGCGAGTTGCTCGGGCTGAACAACACCGGCTTCTGCCAGTCGTTCCATCCGCTTGGCGTGCGTCTTGCGACTGCCCATCACGCCGATGTACCCGACGCGAGTTCCGAGGGCGCCCTGCACCGCAGGCACGTCGAACTTCGGGTCGTGGGTCAAGATGCAGACCGCGTCACGCTGGCTCAAGGTGTGACCCCGCTGGGTGAACACCGGCCCCGGCCACGACACGATCACTTCGTCGGCCATGGGGAAGCGGCGACGGGTGGCAAAGACCTCGCGGGCATCGCACACGGTGACGCGGTAGCCGAGCACCTTGGCGACCTTGGCGAGTGCAGCGGTGAAGTCGACGGCGCCGAAGATCCACATCTGTGGCGGTGGCGCCCAACTCTCGACGAAGATCCTGACAGTCGGCGTGTTGACCAGATCCTCCGGGGTCGTCTGGCCCTCGGGGCCGTAGTTGCGGATGCCGCTGCGTCCGGCCTCCAGCTCCGCCAGCGCGTCGCGAGCGACGATGCGGGTGAGCTCCGGGTGCCCGAGATCACCAACCGGTTCTTCGGTCGTGGTGACGATCAGCTTGGCTCCCACGTTCGGCCCATCGACGACGGTGGCGAGCGCGACCGGCTCCTGCGATTTGATCCGATCGCGCAGCAGTTCGTAGATCCTCATGGCATCCGCGGTTCGTGGCTCACCAGTCGAGCGGCTCGACGAACAGCCGGATCGTTCCGCCGCACGTCAGGCCGACGGCAAAGGCCTCGTCGTCGCTGTACCCGAACGTGATGATCCGCGACGCCGCCTCACCGTTGAGGATCGCCAGTGCCTCGCTGACCACTGCACCTTCGACGCATCCTCCACTGACGGAACCAGCGACCTCACCGTCGATGTTGACGGCCATCGCCGCCCCCGGCTCGCGCGGACCCGACCCTTCGATGTCGACAACCCTGGCGATCGCCACGGGTTTGCCGGCGGCGCGCCACCGATCGATGTCGTCCAGCAGCTCACGCATTCACGACCTCCTCATCGAGGCGCCGCCGATGACGGTGGCCAGTTCTTCCATTGCTGCGAGTGAATGACCTTCCACGAAGTGATCAACATACGGCAATGCCGCCGCCATCCCACGGGCCAGCGGCGCGTAGCCCGGTGTGACCTTCAACGGATTGACCCAGATCAGGTCGTAGGTGACTCGATGGAGCCGGCACATCTGCTCGGCCAACACCGCGGGATCACCACGATCCCATCCGTCGCTGAGGATCACCACGATCGCTCCACGGGCCATCCCGCGCACGCCCCACTCGTCGTTGAAGCGACGCAAGCACTCGCCGAGGCGAGTCCCGCCACTCCAGTCCTGCACCCGCTCGCTGGCCTGCTGCAACGCCCTGTCGGGGTCGCGGCTGTTGAGCTCCTTGGTCACCCGGGTCAGCCGCGTGCCGAGCGAGAACGCCTCGACGCGTTGGCGGCCGGCCACGGCGGCGTGAACGAACCGCAGCATCGCCCTGGCGTACGGCTCCATCGAGCCGCTGACGTCGAGTAGCAGCACCAGGCGCCGCAGACGCTCGCCCGGCTCCAGCCAGTACCGCCGGATCGGCTCGCCGCCCGCGCCGATGGCACTGCGAAGCGTTGCGCGCAGGTCGGGTCGCGAACCGCGTGACGAGGGACGGAAGCGGAACGACCGACGGGGTGGGCCGGCAAAGCGCAAGCGGCTCATCAGCTGCTGAGCGAGTTCGAGCTCGTCGTCGTCGTAGGCGCCGAAGTCCTTGTTGCGAAGCACCTCGACGGAGGAGAAGCGCAATGTCAGCGTGGGGTCATCGTTGGGCTCGCCGGCCGCGTCGTCGTCGTCGGACTCGCTGTCATCGTCGGCCGCCAAGGTGATCTTGATGACCTCGGGATCCATCTCGACGCTGCTGTCCGTGGCGTGGTCCCAGAAGACGGCGAACGCTCGGTCGAAGACCGGGAGATCCTCTGGCCGATGCACCAGCGTGGACCGCGCCGCCCAGTAGACGGTGTCGCGCCGGCTGATGCCGACCCGGCCGAGGGCCTCGACGAACATCAGCACACTGCCGATGGGCACGCGCAACGAGGCGCCACGCAGCACCCGAGCGAAGGTCACTGCCATCCGCTCCGCCGGGGTGGCCCGCGGCCCGGGCCGCCCGAGCGGGCCTCGCTCGAGGTTGACGTTGCTCAAGAGTGCTGCATGCCCCGCTCGAACGCTTGCTTGACCATGTCGGCGATGCCGTGCTGGCGAGCCCGCTCCTGATCCTCGCGGTACTTCAGCACCGTGCCGAGCGTGGTCTCGACCGTGGCCTCGTCGAGCTCGGTCACGCCGAGCGCGCCCAATGCTTGCGCCCAGTCGATGGTCTCGGCGACGCCCGGGGGCTTGTACATGTTGAGGCCGCGCATCGCCTCGACGGCGGCGGCGACCTGTCGGGCGAGAGGTTCGATCACGTTCGGAACGCGCATGCGCACGATCTTCACCTCGCGCTCGAAGTCGGGATGCTCGACCCAGTGGTAGAGGCATCGCCGCTTCAACGCGTCGTGCACGTCGCGGGTTCGGTTGGACGTGAGGATCACGATCGGGGGACGGGTCGTGGTGAACCGGCCGAGCTCTGGGATGGTGATCTGGTAGTCCGACAACATCTCCAACAGGTACGCCTCGAACTCGTCGTCGGCGCGGTCGATCTCGTCGATCAACAACACGGGTGGGATCTCGCTGCGGTGATCGATCGCCTGCAGCAACGCCCGCTTGAGGAGGAACCGCTCGTTGTACAACTGCTCTTCCAACACCCCGGTGCCGAGCCCGCGGGCCTCACCGCTGGCTTCGGCGGCGCGGAGGTGCAGCAGTTGACGCGAGTAGTCCCAGTCGTACACGGCCTGCGCGGCATCGATGCCCTCGTAGCACTGCAAGCGGATCAGCTCGCCGCCCGTCCAACGACTGATGACCTTGGCGACCTCGGTCTTGCCGACGCCGGCTTCGCCTTCCAACAGCAGCGGACGTTTCAGCGCCAGCGCGAGGAACACCGACGTCGCCAACCCGTCGTCGGGCAGGTACCCGTGCAGGCTCAGCGCCCGCGAGACGTCGGCGGGACTGGTCGGTGCTGCAGCGTGTGGTGTGCCTGCGGGGGAACCAGGGGGGATGACAGCCATTACTCGACAGGCTAGAGCCGATGCCATGCTCTGTGCGTGGTACGCCGCTTCACCGTGCATGCTCCGTCGGCCCGTGTGGTCTCCCTGTTCACCCGGGGTTGTCACATGCTGACCGTCTCCGAGACGGTCATGACGCGACAACCGGAAGGGCCGGCGTGGTTCGGTGAGGTGGAGGTGGAGGAAGGGGACCTGTACTGGTTCGTCGCCGATGGTGTCGGGCCGCTGCTCGATCCCGACGCGATGGATGTGGTGCTGACGCCCGATGGTCCACGCAGTGCGGTGCGCAGCACGTGGCCAGTGCATCCGCGCCTCGCCACGCGTCATCTCGACCCCATCGTGTACGAACTGCACGTCCGCGGGTTCGCCAAGACGTTCGCCGGTTGCATCGAGCATCTTCGATACCTGGTCGATCTCGGGGTCAACGTGATCGAGTTGATGCCGGTGCACCCGTTCGACACCGACGACAACTACTGGGGATACATGCCGCTGGTGTGGGGCGCGGTGCATCGACCATACGCGTCGGGCGATGACGCGCCAGCGGAGCTGGCGTCGTTGGTCGCGGCAGCGCACTCCCACGACATCGAGGTCTGGCTCGACGTCGTCTTCAACCACACCGGTGAGGGCGATGCGACCAAGCCGGTGCTGTCGCTACGCGGGCTCGACGACGCCAACGCCTACCTGCACCGCGACGACGGTTCGTACAACGATGACAGCGGGTGCGGGAACGTCTCCAACCCCGCCGATCCGTACGTGCAGGAACTGGTGCTGACGGCGCTGGAGCGCTTTGCCGACCTCGGGATCGATGGCTTCCGCTTCGACCTTGCCTCGCTCCTGAACCGCGACGGTGGCGGCCTGGTCGAGCGCATCACGACCTGGGCGGTCGAGCGTGGCGTGCGACTGATCGCCGAGCCGTGGGATCTTGCCGCGTACCAAGTGGGCCAATGGCCGTCGCCGTGGTTGCAGTGGAACGACCACTTCCGTGATGAGGTGCGCGGCTTCGTGCGCGGTGAGGCCGGACTGGTGTCGGCGGTGATCGAACGGGTGCAGGGCAGCCCCGATGTGTTCGAGAACGCGGGCGCGTCGATCGCCGGTGGCAGCGTCAACTTCCTCACGGCGCACGATGGCTTGACGATGCACGACCTCACCGTCGTCAACAGCGATCACCATCACTCGTGGGACTGTGGTGAGGAGCTGCGTCTGCAGCAATTGAAGAACTACTTCACGATGCTGCTGCTGTCAGCCGGGACGCCGATGTTCGTGATGGGTGACGAGTTCGCGCGCACGCAGAACGGCCTCGACAACCCGTACGACATCGACAGCGAGGTGACGTGGGTCGACTGGAGCCGGCTCGACGCCTGGAGGGAGTTGCACGGGTACGTGCAGGCGCTGCTGCGATTGCGCCGATCGAACCCGCCGGCCGACTTCCGGTTCTACGGCACGGTGTCGGCGCCCGATACCTCACCCGAGTCGCGCTCGCTCGCGTGGTCGGCGGGAGGCCTGTACGTGATGGCCAACGCGTGGTGGGAACCGGCTCGCTTCGAGCTGCAGGAGCCAGGCCCATGGAACGTTGCGTTATCGACCGCGTCGATGCAGCCAACCGAGGCGACGATGATCATGGTGCCACCGCGCTCGATGGCGGTGTGGCAACTCCAGCAGTCGCCGGGTTAGCGCTCCGGCTGGCGAATGATGACCACCGGGCAGGCGCTGTGCTGGGCGACCGTGCGGCTGACGGAGCCGAGCAACGATGCCCGGAGGGCGCCACGGCCACGGGAGCCGACGACGACGAGGTCGGCATCTTGTGACTCCTCGAGCAGCGCCTCGGCGGGTGACCGCTCGACCAGCTTGGCGTGCACGTGCACTGACCCACTGGTCAGGCGCAGGCCGAGCGACTCGAGGCTGGACTTCAGCTCCTCCATCGCATCGAGCTGCATCTGTGTGCGTGGCTCGCTGACCGAGGTGCGGGCACCGTCGTAGGGATAGATCCAGCCGTGAACAGCCGTCAACTCGGCGCCGGTCAACAGTGCCTCGTCGTATGCCCACTCCAGGGCGTGGAGCGAGCCGGGGGACCCGTCGACACCGATGACGATCTTGTGCATTCCGGACCCGAACTCGGCCACCGGCTTCGCCGGCACGACGATCACCGGCACGTGGGAGCGGTGGACCAGGCTCATCGAGACCGAGCCGAGCAAGCCCTCCATGAAACCGCCGTGGCCCGTCGCGCCGACCACGATCTCGTCGCCGAGCTGTGCAGCGCCTGCGATCGCCTCCGCTGCCGCGGCCATCTCCGACACCCCGTCGACGACCAGCTTCGGATCGATCTTGCGGACCGTCTCGATTGCCCGGCCGATCACGGCGGCGGCGCCGTCTTTGTACATGTCGATGTCTTCGTGTGTCGGGTACACCGCGCCTTCCGGGCTGCCATACACCGGCACGTTGTAACACGACACGACGAGAACGCTGGCGTTGCGGCGGCACGCCTCGTACGCAGCCCACCGCAACGCCGAGTTGGACGGATCGGATCCGTCCACGCCCACAACGATCTTTGAGGCCATGCTGTCGTTCGTCATAGGTTGATTGTGCCCCCAAGAGGCCGTCACGGACAGTCGCTCAGGTCCTCACGCCTCGGGACTTTGGGCCGTGGCGCCGATTGCCCATTCCACGGAATAGCCGTCGCCGATGTCTCTTCCCACGAAACGTCGCCCACTGACCGTGGCGACCTGCAGCAGCAGCCACGCATGTCTACCGTCGGCGATCCACGGGTCGGGGATCGGCAGCTTGGCGGTGTCGAGGCTGCGTCGAACGGTGCCGCGGATCAACACGCTCCACGCCGCGTGCGACTCGACATCGATGTCGTCGACCTCGAACGACGCGGGTCCGGAGTACTGGGCCATCAGCGACCCAGGTCCGGTTCGCACGACGATGTACGAGCCCTCGTCGACACGGTGCAGCTTGAAGCTGACCGGGTAGACAATCGGTGTGTCACGGTCGAGGAAGCACAGGCGGCCAACCGAGCACGCATTGATCAGGTCGTAGCATTCCCATGTAGGAAGGTCGGCGCGCTGCGGTTCGCTCATGTCTTACTCCTCGACGATCAGTGCGGTCACCATTCCGAACATTCCGGTCGGGCCTTCGGCGTGGTTCAAGATGTGACAGTGCCAGGCCCACACGCCTGCTGCTTCGGCTCGATACAGCACGGTGTACCGCTCGCCGGGCGCGACGAGGATGGTGTCACCCGGCATCGGCTCGTCCAGCGGCACGCCGTCCTTGGCGATGATCCAGCCGACCGGCTGGTGCAGGTGCATCGGGTGCGCCATGAGGCCCTCGTTGAGGTAGTTGACCTCCAGGACCTGGCCGACACGCAAGGTCGTCGGCTCGGTGGCCGGGAAGCTCTTGCCGTTCAAGCTCAGACCGATCGTGCCCGCGTCATTCAAGACCATGTTCATCGACTTGTCGACCTTGGTGAAGCCCTTGTCCTGCATCTTCTGTGGGATGGGCATGTCGTCGATCGTGAAGGCGCCGAACAACCCGTTGGGAACCTGCAGCTGGGCGTCGTGGTGGGAGTGGTAGATGCCCACGGCCGGTCCCTTGGCGACGAACTCGTAGGTGAAGCTGTCACCGGGCTTGATGGGGGGCTGGGTGTAGGGATCGACGCCATCCATCGAGTTCGGGACTTGGATGCCGTGCAAGTGCATCGAGGTCGACTCGGGCAGGCTGTTCTTCAACACGATGCGGACCTTGTCGCCGGTGTTGACGTGGATCTCCGGCGCAGGCACGACCCCGTTGTAGGTCCAGGCATCGACCAGCTTGCCCGGCGCGACCTCCCACTTGACGACCTTGGCTTCGATGTCGAACTCCTTGGTGCCATCGGCCAGCACGTTGGCCTCCATGCGATCACCACCGTGTCCTTCGGTCTTGGCGGGGAACTGCGCGGCGACATCGGCCATCATGGCGTCCATCTGCTCCCACCCCATCGTGGTCGGAGGTGCGGCCGCGGCGCCAGCGTCGCCGCCGATCATCAACGAGGCGGTCATCCCGTTGGCGGCATGCCCGGCGATCTCGCACAGCACGCTGTACGTCCCGGCGGCGACGGGTCCGACCTTGATCTGGGCCGTGGCACCCGGGTTGACGTCGCCGGACTTCAGGCCGAGCTCGGGCACCGTGAAGGTGTGCACGGCACTACCCGTGTTGCTGATGTTGATACTTCCGCCTTCGACCGGCAGCATGATCATCAACGGGCTGAACCTGAACTCCGACAGGGTCACCTCGACGGTTGCTGCGGCCGACGCCGCACCACCGGACGCTGACGCGCCGGAAGCGGACCCATCTCGCAATCCGAACATTGCCAACGCCAGCGCGGTGACCGAGACGACGAACGCGAACCAACCCAGGACTGACCTGTCTTCTTTTGCCATGCCCGCCATCGTGACGGCCAACAGGCGCACCTAGTTAGGGCTAGTCGGCGTTGGAGGTCGGGACCAAGGTCCCGATGGGCACGCTGGGACGAAGGTCCCCGATCGCCAGCAGCACCTCGTACATCGCATCGAGGGAGTGTCCGCTGACGAACGAGTCGACGTGCGGCAACGCCGCAGCCATGGCCGCGACCCGCGGTTGGTAGCTCTGACTCTGCTTGCGTGGATTGACCCAGACGACGCGGTGCGCCAGGCGCGACAGCCGTTCCATCTGCTCGCCGACGAGCGCCGGGTCGCCCGCGTCCCAACCGTCGGAGACGATCAACAACACGGCGCCACGAACAAGACCGCGGCGACCCCAGCCGTCGTTGAACGCCTTCAGGGCAGAGCCGAGCCGAGTGCCACCCGCCCAATCGGGCGCGCTGGCCGCGGCGCGCTGCAGGGCCACGTTCGGATTGCGGATCCGCAGGTGCCGCGTGAGGCGCGTCAGTCGTGTGGCGAACACGAACGTCTCGGCATTGGCGCCGCCGGTGGCGCAGTGCAGCAGTTGCAGATAGGCGCGGGCGTAGGGCTCCATCGAACCGGAGACATCGGCCAGCATCACCAGGCGCCTCGGTCGAACCGTCTCGCGCCGGCGGATGCGCTCCACCGGGTCACCGCCGGTGCGTTGGGCCCGGCGGAGTGTGGCCCGCATGTCGAGCCGTCGCCCGGTCGGCGATCGGCGCGTGCGCCGCCGGGTGCGCTTCGGTGGGGCGAGCCGCATCTGGGCCATCAGCGACCGCAAGCTCTGCAGCTCGAGCGGCGTGAGTGCGGCGTAGTCGGCCTGGTGCAGGTACTCGTCGCTGCTGGAGGTCATCGCCAAGGTCTCGCCGGCCACCTCCTCGTCGCCGTGTTGGCGATCCTCGCCCAAGCGTCCCGGTCCAGCGGCTGCGCGTCTGCTGTCGCTGCTCTGGGTGGAGCGTTGTCGGGGCTTCGAACCGGGTTGTGGCGAGCCTGGGTCGCCGCGCGTGTCGGCCGGGTCGGCGAGCTCGCCGAACACGTGACCGAAGACGCGATCGAACTGCTCGATCTGATCGTGCCCGCTGACCAACGTGATGCGCGCTGCCCAATAGATGTCGTCGTACGTGGCTGGTGTCGTGAGGTCGATCGCCGCGGCAAATCGTCCCGATCGCTCGGGCGTCACCGGGATGCCCGCCGAATGCAGCCGGTCACCAAAGGTCGCCGCGACCGTTGCGATGTCGACCATGTGGGCCGGTCTAGCTCTGTTGGGGCGACTCGGCCGAGCCGGTCGCCACCCAGTGAACGCCGCGCTGCGCGACGAGGTCGAGATCCTCTCGATACTTCATGACCGACCCGAGCGTCCGCTCGACCGCCGTCCCATCGAGCAGATCGATCCCCAGCAGTTCGAGCGCAGCGACCCAGTTGATCGCCTCGGCGATCCCGGGTGGCTTTTGCACGTCGAGCGTCCGCAACCTGGCGACCGCGGCGGCGACGTTCTCGGCCAGGTCGACACTGGCGGCGGGCACACGCCGGCGGACGATCGCGGTGGCGCGTGCGACATCGGGATAGTCGATCCAGTGATAGAGGCATCGGCGCTTCAGCGCGTCGTGGAGATCGCGGGTTCGGTTCGACGTCAGGATCACGATCGGCGGGAACGCTGCGGTGATCGTGCCGAGCTCGGGGATCGTCACCGACGACTCTGCCAACAACTCGAACAGGAACGCCTCGAACTCGTCGTCGGATCGATCGACCTCGTCGATCAGCAGCACGACCGGCCGTGGGCCCGGGTGTTCGATCGCCTTCAGCAAGGGTCGGGCGACCAGGTACTCCTGCGTGAAGAGGTCGTCGCTGTCGAGCGGCTTGCCGGCCGCCTCGGCAGCGCGGATGCCCAACAGTTGACGCGAATAGTTCCATTCGTACAGGGCTTCGGCGGCGTCGATGCCCTCGTAGCACTGCAGTCGCACCATCGGGGTGTCGAGCGCCGTGGCCAGTGCCTTGGCTGCCTCGGTCTTGCCGACCCCTGCCTCGCCTTCGAGCAAGAGTGGCTGCGGCAGCCGCGCCGCGCAGAACAGCGCGGTTGCCAGGCCCTGATCGGCGAGGTAGTCGACAGCGTCGAGCCTGCGGCGCAACTCATCGACGGTGTCGAGATCGAGGCTCACGAGGTGTAGGCGTGGGGATCGGCGGCGAACGCGCGGAGGCAGCCAGTGCCGCAGAACCAGTAGCGGTGCTCCTCGTGGTCGAGGTGCAACGAGGCGTCGACCATCACGACGCTCATACCGCACACCGGATCGATTGCCGACTCGGACGTCGTCGGGGCCCCTTCGGCGACAGGGCGTCCGCTGGGGCGTGGTCTCGTCGAGATGATCTCGGCCAGGATCGACAGGGCCACCTCCTCTGGCGTCCGCGCGCCGATGTCGAGGCCGGCCGGGGTGTGCACGCGGGCCTTCATCGATGCGCACACGTCGATCGATCCCAACACGGCCTCACCGCGCTTGCGGCTGGCCACCAGACCGACATACGGCACGTTGGCCTGCAACGCATCGACGAGCACACCTTCTTCGCCGCGGCCGTGTGATGCGATCACCACCGCCGCCGCATCGCTGGGTAGCGAACCCTCGTACGGCTGCCCGGCGTGGCCGAGCGGGCCGACGAGCTCCAGCAAGGCGCGGGCGATCGGTGTGTCGCCGGCGACGACGACCAGCGGCGCCGGAATGACCGGTTCCAGGAAGATCTCCAAGGTGCCGCCCGACAGGCATGGGTTGTGCACGGTCAGCGATCCCGGTCGAGGCGATTCGGGCTCCGGTGTGATCCGGAGCAGGAGCGTCTCGGCCGAGTCGAGCAGTGCCAGCGCTTGGGCGCGCACGGTCGATTCCGCACACGCGCCTCCGACGAAGCCTTCGATGGTTCCGTCGGCAAGCACGATGGCCTCAGCACCGGGCTTGGCGCTGGTCGGCTTCTCCGCAACGACGACACGAGCGTGCACGTACGCGGCACGAGCATGACGCAGTTCCTGAGCACGAGCCGAGAGATCGTGTGTCATAGGTACGAGGCTAATGGCGAGTGCTGCGCGAGGGCAGGCGGCGAGCAAGGGCTATCAAGTAATCGCCATGTCTGTGCGGAACGGGTTGCCTTGGAGGGCTCGCCAGACCTGCGCCGGTGTCAGTGGCATGTCGGCGTGGCGGACCTGGATGGCGTCGAGTACCGAGTTCACCACGGCCGGCGGCGAACCGACCGTCGCCGATTCACCGACGCCCTTCACGCCGAGCGGATGGTGCGGCGACGGAGTGATGGTCTCGCCGAGCTCCCACGACGGGCATTCCATCGACGTCGGCAGCAGGTAGTCCATGAACGACCCGCCGAGGTTGTTGCCATCCTCGTCGAAGGCGATCACCTGCATCAGTGCCATGCCGACACCGTCTGCCAAACCACCATGCACCTGACCCTCGACGATCATCGGGTTGATTCGTGGGCCGCAGTCGTCGACAGCGATGAAGCGGCGGACCTTGACCTCGCCGGTGCCGGGGTCGACATCGGTGACGCAGATGTAGGCACCGAATGGATAGGTGAGGTTGGGCGGGTTGTACACGCACTGGCCGTCGAGGTGTCCCTCGACCCCGTCGGGAAGTTCCAGCGAGCTGTGCGCCAACATGGCGATCTCCTGGATCGTCTTGCCTTTCTCCGGGTCGCCCTTGACCTGCCAGCGTCCGAGCTCCCACTCGAGGTCGTCGGGCGAGCACTCGAGCGCGGCAGCGGCAACGATGCGGGCCTTGTCGCGCACACGCCGGGCCACGATCGCCGCGGCCCCGCCGCTGACCGGTGTCGATCGCGAGCCGTAGGTGCCGAGGCCGAACGGGGTGTTGTCGGTGTCGCCCTGAATGACTTCGACATCCTCGGGTGGAATGCCCAACTCCTGGGCGACGATCTGGGCGAAGGTCGTCTGATGCCCCTGGCCCTGCGTGATGCAGCTGAGCCGCAGCTGTGCCTTGCCGGTCGGGTGCACTCTCAACTCTGCGCCGTCGGCCATGCCGAGCCCGAGGATGTCCATGTGCTTGCGAGGACCTGCGCCGACGCCTTCGGTGAAGAACGAGATGCCAATGCCCATCATGGGCTCGCTGGTGTCGCCGGCCGCACGTCGTTCGCGCCGGCCCGCCTGCTCGGCGCGTAGCTCGTCGTAGCCGGCGATGCGCATGGCTTCGCGCAGGGCCGGCGCGTAGTTGCCGCTGTCGTACTCCCAGCCGGTCGGCGTCGTGTACGGGAACTGCTCCTCACGCAACAGGTTCTTCAGTCGCAACTCGGCGGGGTCGATCTTGATCTCCATCGCCAGGCAGTCGACCAACCGCTCGACCAGGTACACCGCCTCGGTGATGCGGAACGAACAGGCGTAGGCCACACCGCCGGGCGCCTTGTTGGTGTAGACGCCGGTCACCTTGCAGTGGGCAGCTTCGTAGTCGTAACTGCCGGTGAAGATGTGGAAGAAGCCGGCCGGGAACTTCGTCGGCTGAGCGGTGCCGTTGAAGCACCCGTGGTCGGCCAACACGTTCACCCGAACACCGAGGATCTTGCCGTCCTTCGTCGCGGCGATCTCGCCGTGCATGTGATAGTCACGAGCGAAGGCCGTGCTCATCAGGTGCTCGCTGCGGTCCTCCACCCACTTCACCGGCTTGCCGGTGACGATGGAGCCGACGATCGACAGCACGTAGCCGGAATAGATGCCGACCTTGTTGCCGAAGCCCCCGCCGATGTCTTGTGTGATGATGCGAATCTTGTGCTCGGGCAGCCCTGCCACCAGCGCATACACGGTGCGGTGGGCATGGGGTGCCTGCGATGTGCACCACACCGTCAACTGCCCGGTGACCTTGTCCATGTACGCCACGGAACCGCAGGTCTCCATCGGAGAGGGATGGGTGCGCGGGTACAACATGTCCTGCTTCACGATCACGTCGGCCCTGGCGAACGCGGCGTCACACTTGGCC
>JANPOJ010000457.1:0-6015 GCA_031427935.1 Ilumatobacteraceae bacterium
AGACGTGCGCACTAAGTGGCAAAAGCTGATGGGCCATGTGCTGGTGGACGAGTACCAGGACACCAATGCCACGCAGTACGAAGTGCTCAAACTGCTGAGCCGAGGTGAACCACAGGTGAACAGCAGGAGAACGCCGGGCGAATCAGCGCCGCTGTCGATCGGCAACCCAGTGGTAGAAGCGCTCCTGCGAATCGCCGTCAGGGAACGACTCCGGGCCGCGTCGCTGCCAACTGCCGTCGGCATCCATCTCCCAGCGCACGATGTCGTCGGCAAAGTCGAAGCTGAACACCTGGTCCAGCCATGCCTGGTGCTTGGGGTGGTTGACCGGAACGAGCACTTCGATTCGCCGGTCGAGGTTGCGCGGCATCCAATCGGCAGAGCCGATCAAGAACAGCGGACCACCTTCGTCGCCGTGGGCGAAGCGAACGATGCGTGAATGCTCGAGGTAGCGACCGAGTATCGAGCGCACGCGGATGTTGTCGCTGAAGCCGGCGACACCGGGACGCAAGCAGCAGATGCCGCGGATCGCCAGCTCGATCTGCACGCCCGCGTTGCTGGCCTCATACAGCGCCTCGACCAGTTCGGGGTCGCCGAGCGAGTTCAACTTGGCGGTGATCCGACCCTCGGGGCCGAACGTGGTCTCGTGCTCGATGAGGTCGATCAACTGCCCGCGGAGATCTCGGGGAGCGACCAGCAACGAGTAGTAATCGTGGGCCCTGCTGTAGCCCGTGAGATGGTTGAACAGCTGCGCCACGTCGTCGCCGACCGGCGGATCGCACGTCAGGAACCCCACGTCTTCATAGAGGCGAGCCGTTCGTGAGTTGTAGTTGCCGGTGCCGATGTGGCAGTAGCGGCGCAGACCGTCCTCGTCGGCACGGACGACGAGCACGCATTTGGCGTGAGTCTTGAGACCGACGAAGCCGTACACGACATGGACCCCGGCACGCTCCAGTGCCTTGGCCCAGGTGACGTTGGTGGCCTCGTCGAACCTGGCTTTGAGCTCCACGAGCACCGCCACCTGCACGCCGCGCTCGGCGGCGCGCATCAGGCTGCGGGCGATGGGACTGTCGCCACCCGCGCGATACATCGTCATCTTGATGCTCTGCACGCGGGGATCGTCGGCGGCCTGGGCGATGAACGACTCGATGCTGCTGGCGAAGCTCTCGTACGGGTGATGGGCCATCAGCGGACGTTCCCGGATCACCGAGAAGATGCTGCGATCGGCGTCCTCTGCGGCAGCGATGCGCCCCGCGGTGACCGGTGGCCACGGCCAATCCTTGAGATCGGGGCGGTCGAGTGCGTGCATCTGCCACAGGCATGTCAGGTCGAGCGGTGCCCGATGCTCGGTCACGTCGCTTGGGTTGAGGTCGAGCTCGCGCAACAGCAACTCGAGCATCTCCTCGCTGATCCCGGCCTGCACCTCCACACGCACGGCACGCCCGAACCGGCGGCGACGCAACTCCATCTCGACGGCCGCCAGGAGGTCGTCGGCGTCTTCGTCTTCCAGCGTGAGGTCGACGTTGCGGGTGACCCGGAAGACGGCGTGCTCCTCGACCACCATCCCGACGAACAAGCTGTGCAACTGGGCGGCGATCAGCTGCTCCGCCGGCAGGAACCGAACGCCATCGGGCAACCCGACCAGGCGCGGGAACACGGTCGGAACCTTGACCCTGGCGAAACGCCGTTCGCCGGTATCGGGATCGCTGACCATCGCCGCCAGGCTGAGCGCGAGGTTGGAGATGTACGGGAACGGGTGCGCCGGGTCGACCGCCAACGGCGTGAGCACCGGGAAGATGCGCTGATCGAACACGTCGGCCAGATGCAGCTTGTCCTCGTCGTCGAGCTCGTCCCAGCCGACGAGTCGCAGGCCGTGCTGGGCGAGGTCGGGCACGAGCACGTCGAGCAACAACTTTTCCTGGTCGATCACGAATGCTTCGACGTTGGGACCGATCGCGGCCAGTTGCTGGCTCGGTGTCAGCCCGCCGGTCGCGGTGCCGGCAACGCCCGCAGCCACCTGGTCCTTCAACGCGGAGATGCGAACCTGGAAGAACTCGTCGAGATTCGACGAACAGATCGCCACGAACTTGAGGCGCTCGAGCAGCGGGATGCCCGGCTCATGCGCCAGAGCCAGCACGCGGCGATTGAAATCGAGCCAGCTCAGCTCCCTGTTGAGCAGCCGACCAGACATCGCTGGAGCGACCCGTTCAATCGCCTTCTGGAAGGCCGAGATCCCATTCGAGCGAGATCCGTTCGCGCTCGGCGTCGCGCACGATGCGCTCGCGGTTGCGACGGAACTGCGGGTCGTCTCGGGGCAGCAACACCAGACGGGCCATCACCCGCGTGCGGAACTCTTCGAGCACCGTGCGGTCGCCATAGTCGCTGTACAACTCCCAATGTGGCGACACCGGGCCGAGGTACACGATGCGAACGTGAGCTCGCGGTGGCTCGTTGACGATGTCACTCATGGATGTCCTCTCTACGCCCGATTCGGCGGCCAAGCGAGTGTACCGGCACGTGGTGCCTGGCTATCACCGCACACTGATGGTATAAAACTGGCTCCAACGGGAACCAAATCACTTCGCCAGACGTCTATACCCAGCAAGCGAAGTGTTGCGGCCACCGGAGCCACCCTCGGCTTTGTCGGGCGCACCACCTAGACTGCGATCCGTCGCGGTCGACGAAGGAGACACGATGCACCGTATCGAGAACCCCACCGAGGTTGACGCCGTCACCGCTTGGATGTCCGAGGGCAACTGCCGAAACTATCCGCCGGCGGTGTTCTTCCCCAGCGACGGAGTCGGGGTGGACCGAGCCCGCAAGATCTGCACCGACTGCCCTGTTGCCACCCAATGTCTCGAATATGCCCTGCAAGAGCGCATCGAACATGGTGTCTGGGGTGGCTGCAGCGAGCGCGAACGGCGCCGCATCCTCAAGCGCCGCCGGGTCGCCAACTAACGCAGGGCCCATTTTCGCCCGGGGCGCGAAACGACGCCGGGGCACGAGGCCACCGGCGCCGGGTCGGTCAGAATCTGGGATTCAGCTGGTCGAGTCGTCGGCCGTCTTGTCGGCGGGCTTGGCCTCCGCGGCCTTCTGGCCTTCGGCGAGTCCTTCTTTGAACTCCTTCTGCGCCTTGCCGAGGTTCTTGGCCAGCTTCGGCAGTTGGGCGCCTCCGAAGAGCACCAAGACAACGACAAGAATCAGGATGATCTCCGGCGGATCCAAGAATGCGAACATACGGTCACGCTACCACCGCTGATCGCGGACTGGTATGCGACTGCTCAGGCAGATGTACGGCGCCCGGCTTGGGCCCGTTGACGCCGCAAGCGGCGACGCTCGCGCTCCGACAGCCCGCCCCAGATCCCGAACTTCTCACCGTTGACCAATGCGAACTCGAGACAGTCGAGCCGCACCACACAACCGCGGCAGACCTCTTTTGCTTCGCGGGTCGAGGCGCCGCGCTCCGGGAAGAACAAGTCGGGGTCAACCCCCAAACAGTTGGCCTCGTCCTGCCAACTGCGCCCGTCTGTGTCGATGTGGTCTTGCATGGGTGGCCTCCTGCCGTACGGCCCCGTCGTGGGAGCAGTATCACGCTCCTGTAATTACACAGACGTCATTCTCCACTATCACACATGCTTTGCGCAAGGGGGGATTTCGAAATGTCATCTTGCTGGTATGACGCGCGTTGCGCGGCGAGGCACGAAATTCGCCCGAGACGCGTGTGGTGGACCCCACACGGAGCGCGGCCAGAGCGCCTCGACGGCTAGGACTCGACGTGCTGCGGTACGCGTGCCGAGTCGGTGGCCGAGGCGAGATCCTCACTCAGCCGACCGAGCCAGGCGTCCAGCGCCTTCGTCAACCGACGCGTGTCGCCGGTCGCGAACAGGTCCATGACGAGGCCGGTGAACGTGGCCTTGATCAGCGACGCCTGCAGCGCTGCACGCTCGGGCTTCAAGCCTTCCGACACCAGCCGCTGCTCGACGTCGTGACGCCACACGCCGATCTGATCCGCGCGCACGTCGCCGGCAAGGCCGGTGACACTCGGCTCCAGCGTGGCCGCCTCGTAGTTCAGTCGCACGAGCGCGAGGTTCGGTGGCGCCGCGCACAGCCACTTCCACCATCGTCGATACAACTCGACCTGGGTCAGCTTCGGTGAGCGCTGCAGCCACTTGCGTTGCACCTCGATCTGCTGATCGATCGCCCTGGCCAGCGCGGCAGTGATCAGCTCGTCCTTGGAACCGAAGTGGTGCATGAGCCGGTTGATGCTGACACCGAGGTCCGCCGCCATCGGGCGCAACGTCGTCTGGGCGAGACCTTGATCGGCGAGGTAGACGACGACGCGGTCAAGCAGCTCGAGCTTGAGTTGCGGATCCGGGGTGCGCGCCACGGCGGCTCACCATAGTTCCGCCAATTCGACGATTCGCCCGTAGTCGGCGAGGTCGCGCTCGAGAAAATCACGGATCCTCAAAGTTCTGCAGGCGTCGGCCAACTGCGGGTCGCGCACTGCATCGCTCAACACACTCCGCAGTTCCCCGAGAACAGCATCGCTCGACGAACGCGTGGTGACCAGCGGCAGACACGGGATACGTGGACCGCGGCCGACAACGGCCAACCCTGTGTGGTCGGTGTACTCCCACGAGACGGCGTCGATCGAGGCGAGGTGTGCGCTCCCCTGCCGCAGCGCCTCGACGCTGAGCGCATGGGCCCCGGTCCACATCACAGCATCGAGTTGCACGCCAGTAGTCGCAGCAGCCGACCGCAGGCTGATCCACCCGGAGAGACTGTCGGAGCTGTTGGCGGCCACGACGAGATCGGGTCGGTGCAAGACATCGGGCAGCGAGTCGCCAGTGCCGGTGACCAGCACCGAGCAGTAGGTCCCGTCGGCGGCGCCTTCGACGTCGACGTCGAAGGTCCCGACGACATGAACCTTGGTGTGCAACTCGGTCACCAACGGCCAGCCGCATGTCTGGCCGAACAGCAGATCGTCGCGACCGCTGGCCTCCAGTGGGTCGATCTCCCAATCCAGTTCCGGCGCGGCGAACGACAACCGAGAGCGAACGCCATCCCACAATCGGGTCTGGGCGGGTCGCAGCGGGAGGAACGGGTACATCGCCAGCGAGGCGATCGTCATCGAAGTCCTCGCGCTCCGAACGGGCGGGCACCGGGCGACAGCGGATGGTCGGGTTGGCAGAACGGTCGCACGAAGTTGCGCCGGGCGACCTCGAGGTAGCCGTGCCGGTAGAGACCGGCTCCCTGCGCGGCAATCTCGTCGGATTCCAACGAGCGATGCAGGGCGGGCAGGTCGTACCACGGGGTGGACGGCTCGGCATGGTGAGTGTGATGCAGGTTGTTGTTGAGGTACATCAGCGACATCACCGGGCCGGCCTTGACGACCGCCGATCGCGTTCCCTCGGCGACGGCGCAGTGCTCGACGAACGAGCGCAGGAGCGTGAACGACTGACCCATGACGACGAAGCCCAGCAGGTACTCCCACGCCGGCACGCCGACGATGCCGAACAGCCACCACGCCAGCACCACGGCGGCGATGAGGTGGGCGAGCCACCTGAACGCCGCTGCCCGATCGGATCGGATCATGCGCGCTTCGTGCCAGATGTACCGGGCGATGCTGTGGACCGTGCCGATCGTCAGCCGTCCGATCATGGTGCGGGTGACCAGGATGTACGAGCGCTTCATCACGCCTGCCGACGCCCATTGGTCGGGGCGGAGATAGAACGACTCGGGATCGAACTCGGGATCAGTGAGGTCGGTGTGATGGTGCACCAGGTGACTGGCCCGGTAGCCGAGGTAGGGCAGCCACAGCGACAGCGGGGCGAAGGCCAAGGTGGTGTTGACACCGCGCCATCCCGTTGGATGCCCGTGCAACGCCTCGTGCTGCAACGACATATAGAAGCCGCCCAACAATGCGAGTGCGGCGACCGATGCCGGACTTCGAGCACGGCAGCACCGTGCTTCAGCGCGCGCTTGAACTTGATGCGCTGGAAGAGTCGCGTCTGGAGG
>JANPOJ010000458.1:0-3778 GCA_031427935.1 Ilumatobacteraceae bacterium
CAGGCGATCTGCGAGACGCTGACGTCGGCCACCGACACTGCTGAGGCCAGCCGCGACTGGTGGCCGTTGGCGATGCACTGGTCGTTGGCCGGTACCGTGGCCCAACGGGCCGGCGCGGTGTGCAGGCCGACCACCACCGAACAGGTCGCCGCAGTGTTGTCCGCGTGCTGCGCCGAGGGCGTGCCCGTGACGGCGGCCGGTGGCCGCAGCGGCGTGTCGGGTGCCTCGATCCCGGTGTTCGGCGGTGTCGTGTTGGACCTCACTGCGATGCAGGGGATCATCGACATCGACGCCCCATCGGGCGTGGTCGAGGTGTGGTCGGGAACGTTCGGGCCCGAGCTCGAGACCGAGTTGCGCCAGCGATGTGCAATGACCATCGGCCACTTTCCGCAGAGCTTCGACATCGCCACCGTCGGCGGGTGGGTGGCGTGTCGTGGCGCCGGGCAGTACAGCACGCGCTACGGCAAGATCGACGAGATGGTGGTCGGCCTCGAGGTCGTGCTGGCCGACGGCTCCGCGTTGCGCACGGGCCATGGCCCCGCAGCGGCGATGGGGCCGGATCTCACCCACCTCTTCCTCGGTAGCGAGGGCACGCTCGGTGTGATCACCCGGGTGTGGCTGCGCGCCCATCCGGTGCCCACCCACGAGCGTCGCGCCGCCTACACGTTCGACGATTTCGAAACGGGGATCGAAGCGTGCCGCTTGATCCTCCGCCGCGGCGCGACACCGGCGGTGCTGCGGCTGTATGACGCGGTGGAGTCACAACGCGGCCACGGCGGCGACGGTACCCAATGCGTGCTGCTGGTGCTCGACGAGGGCGACATCGGCCTGGTCGAGGCAACGATCGGCGTCGTCGAAGACGAATGCGCCGCGGCCACACCCGCCTCGCCCGACTTGGTCGAGCACTGGCTGACCCACCGCAACGACACCAACGCGCTGCAGGCGCTGACCCGCAAGGGCTTCGTCGTCGACACGATGGAGATCGCTGCGCCATGGTCGAAGCTGGCCACCATCTTCACCGAAGCGCGCCAGGCATTGCTGGCCGTGCCGAGCGCCCGCGCTGCCAGCTGCCATCTCTCGCACAGCTACCTCGACGGGGCGTGTCTCTACTTCACCTTCGCGGCCACTCCCCCGCCCGACCAGATCGAGGCGACGTACGTGACGATGTGGGATGCGGGCCAGCGCGCCGTACTGGCCGCGGGCGGCAACCTGTCGCACCACCACGGCATCGGGCTCAACCGTTCGCGTTTCATGGCCGAGTCGATGGGTACGTCGCTCGACGTGTTGCAGTCGATCAAGAACGCCCTCGATCCGCAGGGCATCCTCAACCCGGGCAAGCTCGGTCTGTCGTCGCAGTTCGGCGAGGTCGGCTGGCCATGAACAACCTCGACTGGAATGCCCTGCGCGCCGGGGGCAGTGTGGCGTTGGTCTTCGCCATCCCGTTCTCGATCGCGGCGCGCATCGTCGCCGACGGCGACGGCAGCCCCGGCGCAGCGTCGTTGCTCAGCCTGGCGGCGTTGATCGGCTTCGTGCTGGGCGCCGGCGTGGCCGCCTGGGCCCAGCAACTGCGGCTACCGCTGAAGCACGGGATCATCTGCGCGGTGGGCACCTACGTTGCTGCCCAGACGGTCTTCATCATCGTGCGCGCGATTCGCGGCAACGACGTGCGGTGGCTCGCCGCGCTGTTCAACCTCACCGCCGTCGCGGTCGCCGGTCTGATCGGCGGTGCACTGGGTAGCGCCCTGCAACGCCGCGGGTTCTACCCCTCATCGAGTAGAAGGTCGCCATGAGTGTGCTCGTGATCGATGTCGGTACGTCCGGGCTGCGCGCCGCCGTGGTCGACGGCGACGGAGCGGTGCACGCGCTCGAGTACCGCGCGTTCCCACCATCGTCGCCGTTCCCCGGGCTGGTCGAGTTCGACGGGGCGGGAATGGCCGAGGCCGTGCTGGATGTGGCGACCAGGTCGCTGGCAGCGGCCGGCCCGGTTGCGGCCGTCGGGATCAGCAACCAGCGGGCCTCGACGCTGGTGTGGGATCGCACGACCGGCGACCCGATCGGCCCCGGCCTCGGATGGCAGGACCTGCGCACGGTGTTCGACTGCATCACGGCCAAGGCCGATCACGGGTTGGCGCTCGCGCCGAACCAATCGGCGACCAAGGTGGCCTGGCTGCTGAACAACATCCCCGGCGCCCGCGACCGCGACCTGTGCTTCGGCACCGTCGACACCTGGGTCGCCCGGGTGCTGTCGCGCGGATCCGTCCACGTGACCGACCCATCGAACGCTGCGGTCACCGGGTTGCTCACCGCCGACTGCACGACGTGGTCGGCCGAAGCGTGCGCCGCGCTCGGCATACCGATGGAAATGTTGCCGACCATCGTCGACTCGACCGGGGTGTTCGGCCAAGCCACGGCGCTTCCGGGCGAGCCGTCGCTCGCGGCGCTCGTCGGCGATCAACAGGCCAGCCTGGTCGGGCAGGGGTGCGTTCGGCCCGGCCTGGCCAAGATCACGTTCGGCACGGGTGGGATGCTCGATGTGTGCACCGGCACGACTGCGCCGGTGTCGGCTCGTCGCAGTCAACACGGCACGTTCCCGATCGTTGCGTGGAGCCGCGCCGGTCAGCGCACCTGGGGCGCCGAAGCGATCATGCTGTCGGCCGGCACCAACGTCGAATGGCTGCGCGACGACCTCGGCGTGATCGACACCGCGGCGCACAGCCACGAGGTCGCCGCGCAGTGCGAGCACACCGATGGCGTGGTGTACGTCCCGGCACTGATGGGGCTCGGTACACCGCATTGGGATTACGGCGCGCGCGGCACGCTGCTCGGCCTCACCCGCGGTTCGGGCCGGCCACAGCTGGTGCGTGCGGTGCTCGAGGGCATTGCCCATCGCGGAGCCGACCTGCTCGAGGCAGCGGAGGCCGACTTCGGCGATTCGATCGGCGCCATTCGTGTCGATGGCGGCATGAGCCAGAACCCCACGTTCATCCAGGCGTTGGCCAACGCGACCGGCCGGGCGATCGAGGTCTCGCCGCAGACCGAGGCGACCACGATCGGTGCGGCCTATCTCGCCGGCCTCGCGGTTGGGGTCTGGGGCTCGTTCGACGACATTGCCGCGGCCTGGCAGCCACACGCCGTCGTGGAGCCGACCACCCCGCTCGACCGCCAACAATGGGCCCGCGCAATCGAGCGGGCCCGTACATGGATACCAGACCTGTCGGCTCTCGACTTCTAGAATTGCTCCGCTCACCCTCGGCAAGGAAGGCTGGCGGATGAGTATCTCGAAAGGATTTCCTCGTGGACATCGATGTGACGGAGGCCGCACCGGCCGACAGCGCTTTGCGCCGTCGACTGCTGGGCATTGGGTTGGGTGGGGCCGCTCTCTCGCTCCTGCCATTCCTCATGGGTCGGGCGAGCGCGACCACGACGACCGGTTCGACGTCCGACACCACGCCGACGACCACGACGACTGCGCCACCGAAGCGCCCCAGCACCGACGACGTCACCCTGCTTGGGTTCGCCCAATCGGTCGAGCTCGCCGCTCGTGACCTCTACGACGTAGCACTCGGCACGAGCGGGTTCGACGCCGAACAGCGGGCCGTGATCGCCACGATCCGCGAGTCGCACGATGCCTACGCCGCGTCGCTGTCGGCCATCCTCGGTCGCCTTGCTCCGCCTTGCCAATTTTTTTTCTCGGGCAGAAAATAAGTCAGATTATAATTTAATGAGTTCAAATCAAAATGCAGACTTCTTAAATTTTCAACCAATACATCGCCATATT
>JANPOJ010000459.1:0-4708 GCA_031427935.1 Ilumatobacteraceae bacterium
GACGGATGCATCAGCCCGGGAGGTAGCCGTTGACATCGACGACGAGATGCGTCGGATTGGAGTTGAACAGGCACACCTTGCCGTCGCTGCCGACCTTCACGATGTCTGCGTTGGCGACGGTCTGGCCGGGCTCGAAGTTGAGGTTCGATGCCAAGGGTGTCGGGATGCCGCACGGGTACACCGTGACGAACCCGGCAGCCGTTGGTCCGGTGACGGTGACGTTGAGCACGACACTCGACGCCCCAACGGGTACGCCGCCCCGGGTCGTGACCGTGAGCTCGGTGACTTCACCCGCCTCGCGAAGACCGGCGCCGAGGAACTGCCCGTCGATCGTCGTCTCCCCTGGCCGGGTCTCCACGAGCCGGGCCGGAACGAGCGGGTGGTACGAGCTTCCCAGTGGGAAGTATCCGGAGACATCGACGACCAGGTGGGTTCCCTGGTTGGTGAAGACGCAGACGGCGCCACCCTCGCCGAGTTTCGACACGACCATGTTGGCGACGGTGGCACCGGCCACGAAGTTGATGTTCGAAGCCGTCGGTATCGGCGCTCCGCATGGGTACACGGTTGCGAACCCCGACCCCGCCGCCTCGGTGACGGTGACGTTGAGCACCGCGGCTGTCGCGTCGGTGGGAACCGATGCTCGTCCGCCGATCTGGACTGCCGTCACCGACCCGCCGACCAGTGCACCGATGCCCTGTTGTTGGCCATCGATGGTCGGCAGCCGGGAGCGCGTCTCCAGCACACGTGCCGGGTTGAACGAATGCAACGCGGTGCTGGGTGGGAAGTAGCCGTTGACATCAACGACCAGATGCGTCGCGGCGGACACGAACAAGCACACCGTGCCACCGGTGCCGATCTTGGCGATCACAGCGTTCGGTACCACGGAGTTGGCTGTGAAGTTGAGGTTCGACGCTGTCGGACGGTCGGAACCGCACGGGAACACCGTGACGAATCCATCGCCGGTCGCCCCCACCGCGGTGACGTTGAGCTCGACCGCAGTCGCGTCCGTGGCGACGTCACCACGACCTGCGATCGTGAGCTCCAGCGTCGATCCGGCGCTGCGAATGCCGATACCCGCGAACTGGCCGTCGGTCGTCTTTCCATCCGGACGTGTATCGGCCAGGCGACCGCCTTGCAGCGCGGCATACTCCACCGGGACGGCTACGGAGTTGACGGTGATGGTGAAGCTCTTGGCTGCTGTGAGTCCCGAGAGGTCCGTGGCGGTGCAGGTCACCGTGGTGACACCGACCGGGAACGAACTGCCGGATGCACGATTGCAGCCCACACTCTGGACACCGAGGTTGTCGGTGGCCGTCGGGACGGTGAACGTGACGTTCTGCGTCGCTGCTCCCGGAGCGTTGCCGACCGTGATGTTGGAAGGAACGCCGGCGAGCAGCGGAGGCTCGAGATCGCTGACCGTCACGGTAAACGTGTTGATCGTCGACAACCCTGCCGTATCGGTCGCCGTACAGGTCACCGTGGTGACACCGAGCGGGAACACGCTGCCGGACGTGGGACCGCATCCCACGCTCTGGATGCCGCCGCTGTCGGATGCGGTTGGTGCGAACGTGACGACTTGAGTTGTCGTGCCTGGCGCGGTTCCAACGGTGATGTTGCTCGGCACGACGAGCGTGGGTGGTAGTACGTCGGCGGCGCGGACAGTCACCGTGAAGGTCTTCGAGACCGTGTTCGTTGCGGCGTCAGTGGCGGTACAGGTCACCGGAGTGGCGCCGAGCTGGAACAGCGTGCCGGACGACGGACTGCAGACGAGCGTGGCGACACCGACATTGTCGATGGCCGTTGGCGTGAAGGTCACCGTTTGCGGTGTGGCTGCGAGGACCGTGATGTTGTTCTGCAGGATCACGGGCGGCTGGAAGTCGCTCTGCTGGAATCTCAGAACGCGATTCTGAGTGGTGGCGACGAGAACCTTGTTGGTGCCCGTGAGCCGCGGATCCGCCGAGAGGACGAAGCCCACGAAGCCCGGAAGCGGTGAGCCGACGACACTGTTGCCGCCGATTGTGATCTGGCCAATCATTCCACCGACGGGGCCGAACGTCGCCGCGCCATCGTTGAGGTTGCCCTGGCCGGCACCGTTGTCCCACTGAGGGCTGCTGACGACGTAGTTGCCACCAGCCATCGCAGTCACGCCGCCAATGCTCACCTCGTCGAGAGTCGTCGTGCCGATGAGGCTGTTGCTTGCCGAGACGGTGCTGGAGGTAGCCGCTGTACCGCTTGCCCAGGTTGCTGCACCCGCTGCGTCGGCGCCGCCTGCATTCCAGCCGGGACTGCTGACGACGTAGTTGCCGTCGGTCAATGCAGTGATGCCTCCACTTCCGACATGGTCGGCGAACCTCAGGACGCCGTCGGTCGTCGTCGTGCCGACGAGGCTGTTGGCCGTGGAAACCGTGCCGGACGTGGCCGCGCCGCCCGCAGCCCAGGTGACCGCGCCGACGTCCTGGGTCGGGCTGTCCCACACCGGGCTGCTGACGACGTAGTTGCCATTGGTCAACGCCGTGACACCGCCGATGCCGACGTGATCGGCGGCAAAGCCACCGATCAGGCTGTTCGGCGTGCCGACCTGACCGTTCAGACCAGTGAGGCCGTTGGCCCAGGTGACTGCTCCCGCCTCGAGGACGGCACCGTTGCTCCAGAAGGGGCTGACCACGACGTAGTTGCCGTTGGTCAGCGCGGTAACGCCTGCGACGCCGACGTTGTCGCCAGAGCCGACATCGTCTCCGCCGGTGCCCCCGATCAAGCTGTTGGCTGCGGAAACGACAGCGTGAGTGGCCGCCGCACCCGTGGCCCAAGTGACCGCGCCAACATCGGGAACCGGACCGTTGTGCCAGAACGGACTGTTGACCACGTAGTTGCCGTTGGTCAGCGCCGTGACGGCGCCTCCGTCGAGATCGCCACTGTGGCTGCCGACCAGGCTGTTGCTCGGCGAGACCGCGCCGCCGGTCACGGACTGGCCAGTGGCCCAGGTGACAGCTCCGACATCGATCCCCGCGTCGTGCCAGAAGGGGCTGCTGACGACGTAGTTGCCGTTGGTCAGGGCTGTCGCGCCGTAGAAGCCGACCATGTCGTCGGTCGCGACCCCGACCAGACTGTCGGCCGCCGACACGGTGTCATGGGTGGCCGCGGTGCCCGAAGCCCAGGTGACTGCGCCAACATTGGAGGTCGGTCCGTTGTCCCAGAGTGGGCTGCTGACGACGTAGTTGCCATTGGTCAGCGCGGCGATGCCGCCACCGCCGACGCTGTCGTCGGAGGCCGTGCCGGTGAGGCTGTTCCCGGCACCGATCGTTCCGCTGAGACCGGTGGTACCGGATGCCCACGTAGCGGCGCCGGCATCGACCACTGCGCCCTTGTTCCACGACGGGGCGTCGACGACGTAGTTGCCATTCGTGAGGGCGGTCACCGCGCTCCCCGTGAAGTCGAGGTTCGTCGAGCCAACCAGGCCGTTGGCCGCGCTGACCTGGCCGGTGAGACCTGTCGTGCCGTCGACCCACGTCGCTGCACCGACCGCTGCAGACCCGTCGTGCCACGAGGCGCTGAGGATCACGAAGTCGCTCGTGCCGACCTCCGTCACGCCGTCCGACCCGATCTGATCGCCAGTAATCGAGCCGGTGGCCCGACTGATCGGCAAGTCGGTTGCCCCGTTGTAGAGGTACACCGCCCCGACGTCCGACGCTGCGCCTTGGTCGAACAGGCTGTCGACGACCACGTAGTTGCCGTTCGACAAGACGAGTACCTGTCCACCGAACTCCGCGCTGCCGGCATCCTGACCGAGCACGTCGGAGCTCGGCGCAGCGTGTGCGGTGAAGGGGCTGAGGCCGATCACCACTGCGCCGACCACCAGCGCCGTCACGGCGGCGGAGACCGCAGCGAGGCGCGCACGAACCAGTGAAACAGTCATACCAAGCTCAATTCTTGAGGGGCCACCGGTGCGGCCAGGAGAGGACTACGAACGGACCGGCGCCACAGTCGGTTGCCGCGCAGAGCGAGGACCCACACGACGAGCACCAGGTTGGTGATCAGCATCAACTTGCTCGCGTAGAGCACGCCGCGCACGTGCATGCGCAGCGTGTTCTGCTGGGCGGCGCATGTTCCCGTGCACGTCGATGTGCCGGCTGGGACGACCGAACTCGGCTGTGCGGCGACCAGCGTCGTATGACTAGCGTGTTGCAACTCCAGGTGACGGGTCTGGAGGTGATAGTCATACGCTGAGCTGGCCGCCACTTCAGCCGTGGCGACGACGCTGCTGAGCAACACGATCAGCAACGCGGTCGTCGCGAACTTGACAACCTTGCCGTGGCCCTGTCCGACCAGCCGGCATGCGATCAGCACAGCGGCCAACACGGCGATGACATACACCGGCACCATCAATGTGGAGTCACGCAGCCAGCGCTGGAATGGAGGCTGGTGGCGCTCCCTGGCGCCAACTGCACCCTGCAGCGACGTCACCCAGAATCCGTCGGCGTAGGCCAACACGATTCCGAACACTGCAATCGTCATCCACCACACCTGCTGGCGTTCCTGCCAGGCGTGGAGGCGTTGTTGTACATGATTGATCGACATCTTGTTTCCCGTCCCTATCTCTCAGGCGCCGCGCCAGCAAGGCTTCGAAAGACTCCCTCGCCTTCTCGCGTTGGCCAATGCGGGCAAGCGCGTCCACCCGCCAGAATGAGCACACGTTGAAGGCCGTTTCGGG
>JANPOJ010000460.1:0-3884 GCA_031427935.1 Ilumatobacteraceae bacterium
GATCCCGATCTTCGCGACGTACGGCGTGTTGTACGGGTCGGCGTCGGATTCACGATGGCACGAATGCGGCTACGGCACTGCGTTCCGCACACGCTGGATGAACACCGTTGTCTATTACATCGCCTGCTTGATGATCATGCGCGACCCCACCGTGTGGCGCTGGAGCCATACCCGCCATCACACCGACACGATCATCGTCGGCCGCGATCCCGAGATCGTGGCCATGCGCCCGCCGTCCCTCGGTCATATCGTCGCCAACTTCTTCGGCATCTTCGACGTGCCACTGGCCTTCAAGCACATGTTCATCCACGCCGCCGGCAGGCTCACTGCGCAAGAGGCCACATTCGTGCCGGAGAACCAGCGTCATCGCACTTATCGCACCGCTCGGGTGTGGTTGTCGATCTACGCCGCGGTCGTCGTTGCGTGCGTGACGGCGGGCAGCGTGCTGCCGGCGATGCTGATCGGCCTGCCGCGCATGTACGGCACGTGGCTCACCTGATGACCGGCCTCATCCAACACGGCGGCCTGGCCGACGATGTCACCGATCACCGGCTCAACAGCCGCACGGCATACATGAACCCGATCAGCAGGTTCATCTACTCGAACATGAACTATTACGTCGAGCATCACATGTACCCGATGGTTCCTTACCATGCCCTGCGCGCTCTGCACGATGAGATCAAGGCCGATCTTCCGGCGGCCTCGCCCAGCATCGCCGCGGCATTTCGCGAGTTCGTTCCCGTCCTCATCCAGCAGCGCAAGGATGACAATGTGTTCATCCGACGCCAGCTCCCATCGATCGCGCCGCACGGCGCGACCAGCTAGACCGGAGGGTCCATGCCGAATTGGATTGAAGTGTGCGCGACCGACGACATCGAAACCGAGGACGTCATTCGCGTCGACATCGACGGCACGCCCTACGCGATCTATCGCTCACCCGACGACGAGTTCTATGCCACCGACGGCTTGTGCACTCACGAGAAGGTATCGCTGGCCGACGGCTTGGTCATGGATTACATCATCGAGTGCCCCAAGCACAACGGCCGATTCGACTATCGCACCGGCGAAGGCCGCGGTGCCCCGATATGCGTCAACTTGCGCAGCTATCCGACCCGAGTCGACGATGGCTCGGTTCACATCGATCTCGGATGATCGATCGCGGCAATCGAGATGAGTGAACGGGTGAACATCGTCATCGTCGGCGGCGGAGAGTGCGGCGGCAGGGCCGCGGCGTCATTGCGCGAACGTGGCTTCACGGGCTCTGTCACGCTGGTCGGCGCCGAGATGCAGGCACCGTACGAGCGTCCGCCGTTGTCGAAGAGCATGCTCACCGAGGTCGGGTCCCAGCCGCCGACTACCATCATGCCCGCCTCTCGAATCGACGAGTTGGCCATCGATCTCATCACCGGCGTTGCCGCCGACTCCATCGATCGGATTGGGCGCACCGTTGTTCTCTCCGATGGGCGGAGGCTGCCCTACGACAAGCTCCTGCTGGCCACCGGGGCGCGGGCGCGCCCCGCACCGATGAGCGGCGGCGACAAGGCGATCACGTTCCGCTCGTATGACGACGCACTGCGTGTGCGAGCCAAGTTGCGTCCCGGGGCTCGGGTCGGTGTCATCGGCGCCGGCTTCATCGGGCTCGAGGTCGCGTCCAGTGCGGCGCAAGTAGGTTGCGAGGTCACCGTTGTCGAGATCGGATTGCGGTCGCTCGGCCGCGGCGTGCCGCCAGAGATCAGCACGGTGATGGAGTCACGCCATCGTCAAGCGGGTGTCATCTTGCGATTCGGCACGACCATCGAGCAGATCGAGCAGCTCGGCGACACGCTCCATCTCCGGCTGTCGGGCGGCGATTCCATTCCGTGCGACGTGATCATCGCCGGCATCGGGGTGTTGCCCAACACCGAGGTCGCTTCGGCGGCGGGCCTGACCATCGACAACGGCATCGCCGTCGACGGATCGCTGCGAACCAACGACCCCGACATCTATGCAGCCGGCGATTGCTGCTCGTTCCCGCATCCGCTGTACGACGGCCGTCGTATACGGCTCGAGGCCTGGCGCAACGCCCAAGAGCACGGCAACATTGCCGCCGCCAACATGCTGGGCGGCAACGAAGTGTGCACCGCGGTGCCGTGGTTTTGGACCGACCAGTACGAGCTCGGGCTGCAGATCGCCGGGTTGCCCGACGCGGCCGTGGCCGATGCCACCCGTCACCGGGTCGACGGCGCGACCGTGCGATTCGGGCTCGACGAATCAGGACGCCTGGTCTGCGCCAGCGGTGTCGCTCCGGGCACGTCGATCGCTCGCGACATCCGTGTCGCCGAAATGCTGATCGCCCAACGCGCCCATCCGTCTGTCGAAGAACTGGCCGACCCCAACGTCAGCCTGAAGTCACTCCTAGCCACTGTGAGATCGTCATGAACCGTAGCCGCCAGTCCGTCGCCGAGATCCTCGCCCTTCGCGGGGTCAGGCAACTGAGCATGATCCACATCGAGAACCTCGACGAGGCCGCGGCAGCAGCCGCAGCGAAGATCGACCTGCTCTCGATCGAGACGCCGATCTGGAGTCCGCGCATGCGCGACGCCGCTGGTGACTGCTTCGTCTTCGCCGGGTTGCTCTACGGCCAACTGGCGACGTTCGACGACTACGTCCGCGCTGCGCACAACGCCATCATGATCGGGGCCGACGCGGTGTATTGCGCGGCGAGTCTCGAGATCGTCGCCAAGCTGTACGCCGAAGGCATCCCCGTGTGCGGACACACCGGATTGATCCCGTCGAAGCGCACCTGGACCGGTGGTTTCAAGGCAGTGGGCAAGACCGCCGAATCGGCAATGTTGGTCTACAGCCAGGTCAAAGACCTCGAGGCCGCAGGCGCATTCGCTGCCGAGATCGAAGTCGTTCCGGCGCGTGTCGCTGCCGAGATATCGAAGCACACGTCGATGCTTTTGCTGTCGATGGGCGCCGGCGCCGGTTGCGATGCCCAGTATCTGTTCAGCAGCGACATGCTTGGCTACAACGAAGAGCACACGCCGCGCCATGCCAAGGTGTACCGCAACTTCAAGGTCGAGTTCGAGCGGCTGCAGCGCGAGCGCATTCGGGCGTTCGAAGAGTTCGCCAGCGATGTCGACAGCGCGACGTATCCTGGCTCGGAGCACCTCGTCGGCATCGCCGACGATCAGTTCGAGTCCTTCGTCGCCAGCCTCGACTGACCATCGGGCGGTCGCTCTCGCTTGACCTCGGCACCCCTTGGCCGCGGAGTTCGCCCGACGCGCCGAGGGCCCTGATCGCCGTGTTGACATTTCGTGCAATTTGTCCTGACATATTGACATCAGGAAGAGGCTGTGCGAAGGTGGGGGAGATGGTGGAACGCCCCCTCGGGTGAGCGTTGCACCGTCGCACGCACGGACCTCATGGGGGGCTCCGCATCTACATGGAGGAAACAAATACAATGCGCAAGTCCCGATCAACGATGCGACTGCTTGCCGGTCTGAGCATCGCTTCAATGCTTTTCGCTGAATGCAGCAGCGACTCGAGCAGCTCGAAATCGTCAACTGCTGCGACAGCCGGTGCATCGGACGCCAGCACGGCAGCCAGCACAGCCGGCACCACGGCCGCCACGTCAGACGCAGGCACAGCCACGACCGCAGCCGCGTCGACTGACACCGTTCAGGTAACTGCCGGCGCCGGGCTGAAAGACGGCCTCGGTAGCCGCTCGAAGAACCGCGACGTCTACTTCTTCACTTACTACGACCCGGCTAGCGATGCGTTCTGGAACCAGATGCTGACAGGCGCCAGATCATCAACCGGTTTGAACTGGAACATTTACCCGTAGGCACATGCCAGGGAGAATTATTTTAACCGGCTAAAAAAATAATTGTAATTCAGGG
>JANPOJ010000461.1:0-3825 GCA_031427935.1 Ilumatobacteraceae bacterium
GGGCTGCACGCCGATGAGTTGTGCGTCACCGAGCCGGCCGAGGTGATCTGGGCCGTGCAGATGTCGACCGTCGAGGTCCATCCTTGGAACTCACGACGCGCCGACACCGAGAAGCCTGACGAGTGGCGGATCGATCTGGACCCGATGCCGGCGTGCCCGTTCAACACGGTGCGTCGCGTTGCCCACGTCACCGAAGAGGTGCTCGCTGAGCTCGGGGCCACTGGGTGGCCGAAGACGTCGGGCGGCAAGGGCATGCACATCTACGTGCGCATCGCCCCGTCGCATGGCTTCACGGACGTTCGTCGGGCAGCGCTTGCGTTCGCTCGCGAGGTCGAGCGGCGCATGCCCGATGCGGTGACGACGACGTGGTGGCGCAAGGACCGTGACCCGACGGCGTTGTTCGTCGACTACAACCAGAACGCCCGCGACCACACGATGGCCGCCGCCTACTCGGTTCGTGGCGTGCCCGACGCGCGTGTCTCGGCCCCCATCCGTTGGGACGAGATCGATGACGTCGAGCCGGCTGAGCTCACCATCGACACGGTGCCTCGACGGTTCGCCGAGCTGGGCGACCTCCACGCCGGCATCGACGAGTCGGTGTTCGACATCGGCCCATTGCTGGAGTGGGCTGAGCGTGACGAGCGGGCCGACGCGGTCGATACCGGTGACCCCGACTCCCCCGCCGACTGATCGCCACGGTGGATCACGAGCCCTCAGTGGCCAAGAGCGAGTTCGGGCTGTCCCCTCAACCACGTCACCGGCCACTACCTCCGGTCGACACCCTGGTCCCAACGCGGCAGCTGGGCTACGCGGCCCCTACCGCTGCCTCGTCCCTGAGCATCTGCACCCACGCCCGGTAGGTCTCGACGTTCGCCTCCAATCGTCGAGCCGTGAGGCATGTGCTGTGGTCGCACTGCGGTTGCCCCTCGTGCGCGGCAAAGTCGTACATGCAGAGGTTGCAGGTCACCTCCAGTTCCACTGGTAGACCAGGGCAGTCGTAGAAGCTGCATGGCCGTGCCCCCTCGGCGCTCGCCTTTTCAGGCGAGCACCCCGGGCACCCTGGGCGGAAGTCCCGAACCGCTCGAGGCAGTGCGCCGTAGTCCATGTGTGAGGTGTGGATGTCAGCCATGGTGACCCCCTTGGTGGATCGATGATCCTTCCCCGTGTGGCCTGATCGTCGGCCCGACCCACCTCACGGCGACAGAGGCGAAGGTCCCGCACGTGGCGAACCTCAGCGGCTACCGGAGGGCGACGGAGTAGTTCACGTACACCGTCTGCAGCACGGTGCCGTCGGTACGGCTCCGCAGGACCGCTCGCACCGTGTGCGTACCGACGCACCCCACCGGGCTGGCGACTCCAGTGGGCGTGGTGTTCGTGGTCGCCGTCCACCCCTGGCTCGAGCCGGAGCTCAACAAGAGTGCGTTGAACAGTGAGAACGAGGCCTTGCAAGTGCTGGAGGTGTTCGTGGGCTCGTCGAAGTCGATCCAGTAGGACTGCAGGTAGATCGAGCAGTTGAACGCCTGGCCCCTGATCTGCAGCGGCGTCGCCGTGTAGCCGCTGCTGGATGCGGACAGCTGCACCGCCGAGGCCGAGATGGAGGTGATCGTGCCGCACTTGCCGACGACGGTTCCGCCTCCGCCGCCTCCGCTGGCAACGCTGATCGATGACGGGATGAGGAGGAAGCACAGAGCAGCCACGGCGAATGCAGCGACGACCGACCTGCTGGTCTTCATCGAGCGACCTGTCGAGCGGGGATCACTTGGTTGATCACCATTGCCGATCGGCAGGCTCGTGGGCGCTACCGCGACCTTGGTTGGGAGGATCTCTTGGTTGAACACTTTCGGTACCTTTCGTCGGCCCGCTCAGTCATGGATGATCCGTCCCACCTCCGACTATGGGGCCGACCCGGCGCGGGCACAACACGACCATCGTGCTACGACCGCCGCCCCGGGCAATCGGGGTCAGCGAACCGAGGAGACGTCGAGTCGCGCCGTCCGCATCGAGCGGATCGGGCTGACGTTGGCAATGACCGCCTGCAGTGGACGATGCCGCCACTGCGTGGCCCATTGCACGAACTCGGCCCCGGTCATCGGCCGAGCGAACATGTAGCCCTGGCCCGCATCGCATCCCATGGCTTCGAGCAGGTCGAGCTGTTCGGATCGTTCGACGCCGTCGCAAAATGGTGTCGATGGACGAGTTGCACCAGGAGCCGAGCGGCGCTGAGTCCGACGAAAGTGTCGAAGACGATGCGACGGATCAGCAGCAGTAGCTCGACAAATCCGCACACGGATACGTCAACTGGAACTAAGCTGACCGAGTGGCCTCTACCACTCAGCTGCCCCGGGCGGCGCTCGCCAATGTTCTCGCAGCTTTAGGCGACACGCCGGTCGTGGCAATCAACGGTGCCCGGCAGGTCGGCAAGAGCACGCTCGCTCAACACGTCATGGCCTTGACTGGCGGCCAGGTGGTCACACTCGATGACTCACCACAAAGAGACGCTGCGAACGCCGATCCGCGTGGCTTCGTCGAGCGGCGAATTGATGGGCCGCTGATCATCGACGAAGTCCAGTTTGCTCCGCCGTTGTTCAGGGCCTTGAAGGCAGCGGTCGATCGAGACCGGCGTCCAGGTCGCTTCATTCTGACGGGGTCCACACGGCTGCTCTCAGCGGATGGTTTCGCAGATGCACTGGTCGGCCGGCTCGAGGTAGTCGAGCTGTGGCCGTTCACGCAGGGAGAAATACTCGGCCACCCAGACGACTTCGTCGACAGGGTGTTCGATGACCAACCACCGGTTCAACCCATAGGCCAGCTCGGCCGTGGGGACTATCTCGAACGCGTCGTCGTCGGCGGTTTCCCCGAAGCCGTTGCTCGACGTCCGGATCGTCGAGGAGCCTGGTTCTCCGGCTACCTGTCCGCTCTGACGGAGAAACTCATTCGAGATCTCTCCGGCATCGAGCGCATCGCCGATCTCCCGCGGATCATCCGGCTCTGTGCCGCACGTAGCGGTGAGGAACTGAACGTCACGAGCATGGCGAACGAGCTTGCGATTCCACCGCGCACGCTCGACGGATACCTTGCATTCCTGGCCAATCTGTTCGTCGTTCAACTCGTACCTGCCTGGTCTACGAACCTGTCTAAGAAAGTCATCCGAAGACCCAAGATCGTCCTCGTCGACAGCGGCCTAGCGGCGCACCTCACCGGCACAACGGTCGCCCGCGCAGCAGATCCGACCACACCGATCGGTGGCCTGGTGGAGGCCTTCGTAGCCATGGAACTTCGTAAGCAAGCGAGCTGGAGCGGCCATCGGCCAACGCTCTCGCACTTTCGCGACCGAGACGGAGCCGAAGTCGACCTCATCCTAGAACGTCCCGACGGCATGATCGTGGGCGTCGAGGTGAAGGCATCAACCACCGTGTCCTCACGAGACACCCGAGGCCTGCGGTTTCTCGCGGATCGGCTCGGCGACCGCTTCCACGCCGGCTACGTGCTGTCGATGATGCCAGAACCAACCCCGCTCGGGCCGAAGATCACCGCACTCCCCATCGAGTCACTCTGGACCGACTCACGAACCTAGCCTCGTTGTCCGAACGAATTCTTTCGCGTCGAAGGTGACCGCGGCACACGCGCTGGCGACCGGCGGTTACGTGAAGGCGGAACGGATCTCGTTGGCCGACTTCCTCGTCGATGAGTGGTTGCCGTCGCGCCGGCCACCGGTGCTGGAGGCGAGCACGTGGCATTCGTACGACAGATACATGCGGCTGCACGTGATCCCGCACATCGGCGCCATCCCGCTGCAGAAACTGTCGCCGGTTGATCTCAACCACC
>JANPOJ010000462.1:0-2421 GCA_031427935.1 Ilumatobacteraceae bacterium
CCTGATTGCCGGCGAACAACTGTGCAACACCCCTGTGTGATGGTGGGTACATGTGTTCGATCGATGTGTCGGAGGTTGCCGATCTGCAGGATCTCGGTCCGCGCGAGTTGGCTGCGGCACTGGTTGGGTTGGATCGGGTGCGACGCCGGGTCGAGGCGTTGATCGCCGAAGCGGTCGGGGTCGCTGAACGAACGGTGGCGTATGCCGAGGATGGTCACGCCTCGGTGACCGGGTGAAGGCGACGTGCAATTGGTCTGGTGGCGAGACCAAAGCGATGGTGCAGTGTTCACGGTTGCTGGCCGCGTCGCCTGAGGTTCGTGCTGCGGCGCATGCCGGCGTGTTGGGGGTCGCTCAGACCCGGTTGCTGTCCAAGGTGTTCGCCAACCGGCGCTGTGCCGCCCAGTTCGCCGCCTCGGCGGCGCTGCTCGTCGGACATGGTCAAGAGTTGTGGTTCGATGAGTTCGCGGTGGTGGTGCGCCGTTGGGAAGCCCTCGCTGATGCAGATGGGGCTCATCGGGCTCACGAGCGCGCACACAGCGGTCGCGATTCTCATGTCAGCGTCGTTGATGAGCACGTCTATCTCGACGCTCGCGGAGGTGTCGCCGCTGGTTCGGTGATCGAGGAGATCTTCGAACGGTTCTGCGATCTCGAGTTCCGCAGCGACTGGGATGCCGGTGTCGCCCAGTGGGGGGATCGGATGCATCCCGGTCTGTTGGACCGCAGTGTCGCCCAACGCCGCTTCGACGCCCTGTTGGCTGTGTTCTTGGCTGCCGCCGGCTCGCGGGTGGTCGGGGTGTGTGATCCGTTGGTCAACATCATCGCCGACCAGACCACCCTCGACCACCACCTCGCCCGGCTGGCCGGCGCCAATCCGCAACCGTTGGATCCCACCACCGTCGATCGGCGTCGTTGCGAGACCAGCCGCGGATATCGGATCGATCCCGACGACCTCCTCGCTGCCGCACTCACCGGTCAGGTGCGCAGGGTGATGTTCGATTCGGCCGGGGTGGTCATCGACTTGGGGCGGCGGTCGCGCCTGTTCACCGGTGGGGCACGTGATGCGGTGCTGCTCGGGGATCGATGGTGTATCTGGCCCGGATGCGATCTTCGCTCCGGGCGCTGCCAAACCGACCACACCCAACCCTGGAACACCAACGGACTGACACGACCTGATAACGGCAGCCCAGCATGCGCACGCCACAACCGCTGGAAACACCAACACCACTACCAAACCTGGCGCGACCCCAACGGACACTGGCACACATACCGACCCGACAGAACCGAACTCGGCCACCCCGACACGCCCGACGACGGGGCAGCATGACCAACTGCGGCCGGCGTGCGCATGCCCCACGGGGTTCTTGCGTTCGGGTCGCAGGAGCGGCACACTCGGCGTACGCCAAGGGCTCATCGCACGTCGATGAGTGCTCAACGCGTCGTCGAGCATGACGACGACCATGTGAGCCATGAGACCGAAGGATCATACGAATGGGAATCGAGCGCGAGTAAGACGATGAGGTACTCGGTCGCCATCGGGTTGGGCATCGTTGCCGCTGTCTTGCTGCTCACCTACGGTCCGCGACGCGACGTCGATCTGTCGTCCCACTCGCAAACCGTCAGCGTCATCACCGTCGGCCCCGATGGCTCGATCAGCCACGTCGAAGTCGAGAAGACACAATCGACTGCACCGAGGTTGGTGACCTACATCGTGGGTGCGTTCGTTGCAGTCGTACCGGTCAGCTGGGTGTTTGCGACACGGCGATCTCGCCGAGATTGAATCCAACCCCAACGTTCAGCCGCGGCCGGCGAAGGGCATGCCGGCGGCCATCACGGTCATGAACAGCACGTTGGAGTCAGGGGGCAGGCTGGCCATGTAGCGAACGGCACGGGCAGCATCGTCGACGTTCATCACCGGCTCGGGCCGACGGCTGCCATCGGGTTGCGGCACACCATCGGCCATGCGGGCAGTCATCGGCGTCTCGGCGTTGCCGATGTCGATCTGACCACAGGTGATGCCGAACGGACGTCCGTCGAGCGCGATCGACTTGGTCAGGCCGGTGATGGCGTGCTTGGTCGCGGTGTAGGGGGCCGAGTTCGGTCGTGGGGTGTGGGCGGAGATCGAGCCGTTGTTGATGATGCGACCGCCAGCAGGATCTTGCCGCTTCATCATCGCCATGGCTCGCTGCGCGCACAGGAATGACCCCGTGAGGTTGGTGTTGACGGCGCGCTGCCACTGCTCGAGGCTCAACTCATCGAGGGGGACGGGTGGCGCACCGACGCCGGCGTTGTTGAACAACAGGTCGAGCCGTCCGAATCGCTGATCGATCGCCGCGAACAGCGCATCGACACTGCCGACGTCGGTGACGTCGGTGGGGTGCCGCACCGGCGCTCTCGCACGTCTGGATCGCCGCTCTGGCCTCG
>JANPOJ010000463.1:0-1577 GCA_031427935.1 Ilumatobacteraceae bacterium
CCAGCACCGCCGTCATGGCCCTCGCCTGGATGTTGGTGCTCAGCGCACTCCGGCACTACGACGCCGATTCCACACAACCACAATTCGCGATCGCACCCCAAACATCGCCCTGATGGCCGGCCAATGACAATGATCCGCTTGAGTGGCGATTCCAAACCGATTCACACTCCCTGGGGAGTGTCCCAACTACCGCATAACACCCCTTGCGTACCATCGATCTATGGAAACAAACCTTGCATCTGTTCGCCCGTTGGAGCAGCTAGAGGCCGTGATTCACCAGGGTGCGGCCAACCTGACTGCGTTCGAGCACGGCTGGCTGTTGGCTGTCGCAGAGTTCGATCGCCGGGAGGGTTGGAAGCTGTGGGAGTGCCAGTCGTGCTCGGCGTGGTTGTCGTGGCGGGTCGGCCTCGACATCCGCGCGGCACACGAGAAAGTGCGCGTCGCTCGGGCGTTGGAACAGTTTCCCGCGATCTCTGCGGCGATGGCCACTGGACAACTGCCCTACTCCAAGGTGCGCGCGATCACTCGCATCGCCACACCCGAATGCGAACAGGCCCTGGTCGACATGGCCTTGGCCGGCACCACCAATCATGTCGAACGGATCGTCAGCGCCTATCGACGCGCCGAACCCATCGCCGTCAAGCGCGAACAGATACAGCACGCCCGGCGGAGCCTGTTTCATCGCGTCGATGACGACGGATCAGTGGTCATCACCATCCGTCTTCCTGCCGAGGCCGGCGCGACGGTGCTGTCGGCAATCGAACACCTCGTGGCGCCCTCGGTGGCCGAGCCAGACGGCACCCGCGATCCGGTGTCGGCACGCCGGGCCGATGCGTTGGTAGATCTGGCCATCGCCGGCCACGCCGCATCGGGCAAACGAGGCTCAGCACCTCGCTACCTCGTCCATCTGCACCTCAGCGAATCCGCCCTCAGCGGTGGTGACGGCCGCTGCGAGATCCACGGCCACGGCGACAGCCTGGACCAACCAATCGGGATCTCGATCGACACGGCGCTGCGGATGTTGTGCGATGCCGATGTCGACATCGTGATCCCTCACGAAGATGGCAACACCAACGGTTTCAGCCGCCGCCAAGGCATTGTTCGTGGCACGCGACGCCGCGAAGTCGAACAGCGCGACGAACACCGCTGCCAGGTTCCCGGCTGCGCCCGACGCGGCCACCTCGAGGTGCATCACATCAAACACCGAGCCCGCAAAGGCGACAACGCGCTACCAAACCTCACCTTGTTGTGCCGGTTCCACCACCACCGTCTGCACGAAGGCGGCTGGCGTGCCGTGCGCACACCCGACGGACTCGAGCTACACGACCCCCATGGGCGCCGGATCTGCGGGCGCCCACCCACCACGACCGGCAACGCCACCGCAGTCGCAGCCCACGAACGCAAGCCGGCCGACGGTCGTTGCAACTGGGGCGGCGAGCGACTCGACATCAACATGGCACTCGACGCCCTCTTCTCCCGCACCCACACTCCCCAGGGAGTCGCGAAGCGGTAAACCACAGTGCAGCCTGGAGCCGTGGTGCTCAGCCGCGTTGGACCGAGAGTGCCAGAACGACGCA
>JANPOJ010000464.1:0-2722 GCA_031427935.1 Ilumatobacteraceae bacterium
AGTGCCATTGGGCGTTAGCCTCCCGGTGATCTGAGAACTCCACGATCAACCTTCCAAATCGTCGCACGGCGATCGGGACTGTGCCACACGGGACGAACAACAGCAGCTGGCTTCGCCTGTAACGGTGAGTCCTGAAACTCCACGACATGAGTCACCGTCGTCTTGGACAATAAGTGCCGAAACTCTGCGTCATCGCGCGTGAGATACAACCGGTCGATCAGATTCTGTCGCGAGTCCATCGAATCCTCTTTCGGCAGCAACGGATCGAGAACCCGGTTCGGATAGTCCAAATAAGTCCGACGCCCAGCCAGACCAGACCACTTGGCGACATTGGTTTCCAGTCGGTTCGTCAACAGGACGGCGTCGGACGGCAATTCGCGGTGACAGTAATCCAAAGCAGCCCTCTCGCTGGCAGTGATGACGGCCGTGTGTGAACAGACTTGTTGTTCGCACGAACTCGGCCCGCGAACCATCTGCCACGTCACGGCGGCCAAGGTCACGCAGCAGAACAAGCACGTCTGTCTGCCACAAGTGAGATGAACTCGTTGCAGGATCGGCACGAGCATCCCGCTGTCGCGGGCGCCTCAGCGCCGCTGCGCAACACGACTTGATCGACGTCGATTCCCGTGGCGCTGCCGGCCGCGGTGATCATCTCGTGCGCGCCAGCGGTGAGGTCGACCTGCGCCGGATCACACGGGACGACCGTCACGCTCGCGCCGGCCAGGAGTTGGGTGATCGTGTCGGCCGAGACCTCGATCGGGATCGCCTGGCCGTCGACATCGACCAGATCACTCCTGCACTCCGGTGCCTGCTCGAGTGGGCGCGGCGCGGCGATCGACACTGCGCCGATTTCGCGGACTGCCACAGGCAGCACCGTCGTCTCGGCGTAGCGGCGGTCGACGGTCGTGCGCGGCGCGATGGCATCGACCGACAACGACAGCGACGATCCTGTTGTCGCCGGAAACTCGATCGTGCTCTGCCCGGAAGCATCGGGAGGTGGAACGTCGAGGCTGGTCGACCCGCCCCCGATCGAGACCGTGACCCGGGTGATGGTGCTGTGCAACTCATCGACGGGCTGCGTGAGCGTCAGCGAGGTGGTCGACTCCGACGGCACCAGGCGGACCGTCAGCGTGGATCCGACGACATCGGAGAACGGTGATGTCCATGCCGTGTTGGGGTCACCGTCGAATGCGTGCGCGGCGGTCGACTTCGGGTCGCCCTCCAGCCGCCGGTTCGAGGTGGCGGTGTCGACACCCGCCAGGCGGTTCAGCACGTAGTCGGGCGCACGCGCATCGCGGCGAAGCACGAACTTGGCGGTGAACTGGCGCCCGGCGCCGAGATCGAATTGCCGGATCATCCGAGGTTCGGGATCACTGCGCCAGCGGTCGAGCGGATCCGTTCGCAACCGGGTCAGCACGATGGCCATCGATGTGGAAGGGGCCACTGCTCGCACGTCGTCGGGCAAGCGGACGGTCTCGAGGTGACTACCGAGACCGAGCTCGGCGAACCCCACCGCGGACGCACCGGGGTCGGTTGCGCCAGGTCTCGGCGCGACGGCAACGATAGTGACGCGCACCGACGTCGACCCGGGCGGCACATCGATCGCCTGGCCGCCGCCGTGCAACGACTCGTCGCCGAGGTCGACGACCGACGTGACGTTGTCGAAGTCGAGCCGCACCGCGGAGATCATGCGCGAAGCACCGGACTGCTGCGATTGCAGCAGCGAGAGGCCGGAGAGATCACCCGACACGTCGATGCTCTGCCCGAGCGGGTTGAACCGGTCGGCCACCAGCCATGCGGTGCTCGGGTCGCCATCGACGGCCATCGCCGGTCGGTCCTCCGGGCGGTAGGCGAACGGCTCGCCATAGCTCGTGGCGCGGACATCGAGCCCGGCGACTGCCGCAGTCGTCTCGTGAATCGGTGACTGATCGACGAACACGGGGAGACGCTGATCCGCGGTATCCCGTTGCAGCACGTCGGTGCCCGGACCGCCGGTTTCGGTGAAACCAACCACGTCCTGCGTGCCGCGCCACTGGTGTGCCCGGTCGCGATTCGAGTCGGTCACGATCACCAGATCGGCGTCGTCGACATGGTCGGTGGGGCCGAGGTCGGCTGCGTAGAGCACCGCCTCGTCGCCGCGCAACAATCCCGCTGCGGAAGCATCGACCACCCCATCGCCGCTGCCCGCCAGCACCACCAGACGCGTCGCGGCGCGCACCATCCCAACGGGGTCTTCCACATCGACCAGCTCGACCGGTGGAATCGGCTCGCCGATCATCGGGTTGGCCAGCACCGTCTCGTCGAGTGTTGCCAACGCCGGCACGTTCGGTGTCGGGGCCCCGAACGTCGTTGGTTCCGCCAGGCCGGCGGGACGCGCCGCGAGCAGGGCGTCGGTCAACTCCGGTCGCGGGGTACGAAAGCGCTCGAACGCCATGTCGTTGCTGACCCAGATCGTGTCGGCACCGAAGAACCGGGCAACCGGCGCGATCGATGCGGGATCCAACGTGTTGGCCTGAGCGCGATCGTCGAGCGCATACAACAGGTCCATTGCCGCCGGCGACCCGAGCGCTTCGGGCGGGGCAAGCGGACAATATCGCTGGTACACCGCAGCCACGGGTGGCACGGCCATAGCGGGCGAAACAAATAGCGCCTACACAACACCATCGCTTACGGCCACAACAACTTTTCATGTTTCCATTCACAATGGGACTTGCGAGAGTAC
>JANPOJ010000465.1:0-12194 GCA_031427935.1 Ilumatobacteraceae bacterium
CTGCGCAACGGCTGCACGCTCGACGAGTTGCGAGACACCTTGATCCAGGTGATGGTCTATGCGGGAGTGCCTGCGGGGGTCGAGGCCTTCCGCTTGGCTCGCGAGGTGCTCGATGCCGAGGGCATCGTGCCTCCGCCGAGCGACCAGCCGATGCCGAACATCCCCAACAGCCCGGTCGCCCAGGGCGGAGCCTGAACCATGGCGATCGGCTTCATCGGTCTCGGCAAGATGGGCGGCCCGATGGCGGCCAACATCGCCGTGGCAGCACCCGGTCTGGTGTGCTTCGACGCAGCCGGCACACAAGATCGGATGCCGGCAGGTGCCGTCGCCGCGGCATCGATCGGCGATCTCGCCCAGCGATGCACGACGGTGTTCATCAGCGTGCCCGACGGTGCCGCAACCTTGGCCGTGGCGAAGGACCTCGTTGCAGCCGACGGTTGCGTCGTCGCAACGGTCATCGATCTCTCGACGATCGGGCCGCAAGCGGCTGTCGAGGCGGCGGCGCTACTGCAACCCGCCGGAATCGACTACTGCGACGGGCCCGTGTCAGGCGGCGCTGCGGGCGCTCGCGGGGCGACGATCTCGTTGATGTTCGCCGGGCCTGCATCGGTGCTCGACACCATCCGACCGTTGCTGGAGTCGTTCACCGGCAACGTGTTCCACGTTGGCGACCAAGCCGGCCAGGGCCAGGCGATGAAGCTGGCCAACAACTACTTGTCTGCCACCGCGCTGGCGGCAACGTCGGAGGCCGTGGCGTTCGGCCTCGCCCACGGCCTCGACATCGCGACGATGATCGACGTGCTCAATGTTTCGACAGGACGCAACTCGGCGACCGCCGACAAGTTCCCCAATCGCATCATCACCGGCAGCTACGACGCCGGCTTCTCCACAGCCCACATGACCAAGGACGTCGGGTTGTTCGTCGATTGCGCCGAGCAGGTCGAGACCGCGGCAAGAGTCGCTGCCGCCGTGACCGACACGTGGCGGGAGTGCGATCGCACTCTGCCCGGCAGCGACTTCACCGAGATCTGGCGATACGTGTCGACGCGCTGAACGATCAGTTCGGGTTGCGCCCGGCGATCGCGACGAGACGAGCGACCGGATCATCGGTCTCGACATCGACGGCCGGACCGAACAAACCAGGGCCGCGCACAGCGTCGCCGAACGAGGCCAACCCGGCGGCCCCCGCAGCAGCCATGTCGCCAGGAAGGCACGCGTCGATTCCAGCGGTCTTGGCGATGTCCCAGGTGTGCAGAAGGCAGTCCATGGCGTGAATCGCCAGGAAGTCGTCGATGGTTCCGGGACCGAACGGACCGTTGAACGATTGAGCGAGCGCGCCTTCGTGATCGAGTGCCGCCAGCAACGCGTCGCGACTGGCTGCCCACGTCGCTTTGGGGTCCGCGCCCGCGACTTCTGCCTCTGACCGCTCGTCAGCGCCCGATTGCCCGCTCGCCGCAGCCGCAATGTGTTGCCCGGCACGCATGAAGTGGCCGAGCACCTGCTTGGCCGACCACAGCTCGCACGGCGACTGCTGATCCCAGACCGAGTCAGGCACGCGCTGCACGACCGCATCCATCGTGTAGACGGCCTTGGTGTAGTTCCTCAGGTTCTCGCTCATCGCCCGATCGTATGCCCGCGGCTGCGCGCGATCCTCAGTCGAGTTGTTCGTGCAGGAACGCCACGACCTGCGGCCAGATGACGGCGGCGACTTCCTCGTTCAACGTACCCAGCGCGTTGTGGGGCGCCATGAACGCATGGCCGGTGCCGGGATGCACCATCAACGTCACGTCCTTGCCCAGGCCGCGCAGCTTGGTCTCGAGTGCCGCGGCGGCGCCAGGGGAGAAGAAGTCGTCGTGCTCGGCCATGTGCCCGCGGATGGTGGCCTTCAGCGGCGACCAGTCGGGCTCCATGTCACCTTGCGGAAAGCCGTAGAACGGCACGGCGGCGACCACCTTGTCGGGACGACCCGCGGCGATCAGGAACGACAACATGCCGCCCATGCAAAATCCGACCACGCCGATGCCGCGCCCGGTGACGCCGTCGAGCCCGGCGAGGTAGTCGATCGCTGCGCTCATGTCGCGTGCCGCGCGATCGGGCGGCATCGACTGCATCAGCTGGCCGGCTTTGTCCATCTCATCGTGTTGGGCAAGTTCGCCGTGGTACAGGTCCGGGGCGAGGGCGACGAAACCGGCAGCGGCGAGCCGCGACGCCATCTCCTTGATGCCGCTCTCGAGGCCCCACCACTCCTGGATCACCAACACACCAGGGCCGCCGCCACCCTCCGGTCGCACCAGGTAACCCGACGCTTCAGAGCCGTTGCTGGGGAAGGAAACCATGTCAGCCATGGCCACAACGTAGCCCTGCAGACACAAAGCCGGTGACGCCGGGAGTCGTCGGTAATCTGGGCCACCGTGACTGCCCCGAGCGACACCGACCTGACCCGACTTGACCCCGATTGGTGGCGTTCGTCCGTCACGTATCAGATCTACATCCGCTCGTTCGCCGATGCCAACGGCGACGGGGTCGGAGATGTGAACGGCATCCGCTCGCGACTCGCCTACATCGCGTCGTTGGGCGTCGACGCGTTGTGGATCAACCCGTGGTATCCCTCTCCGCAGGCCGACGGCGGTTACGACGTCGCCGACTATCGCGACATCGAACCGATCTTCGGCACTCTCGACGACGGGCGCGCGTTGATCTCCGAAGCCCACGCGGTCGGACTGAGGGTCCTGCTCGACATCGTGCCGAACCACACCTCCGACGAGCACCCGTGGTTCCGGGCGGCGCTCGATGCCGGGCCGGGATCACCCGAACGCGCCCGCTACCACTTCCGGCCCGGGAAGGGCGACGACGGCGAACTGCCACCCAACGACTGGACGTCCGCGTTCGACGGGGTGGCCTGGACGCGGACCGATCGGACCGATCGCGAGTGGTACCTCCACCTGTTCGACAGCAAGCAGCCCGACGTCAATTGGGACAACCCCGATGTCCGCGCCGAGTTCACCGACATCTTGCAGTTCTGGTTCGACGCCGGCGTCGACGGGTTCCGCATCGATGTCGCTCACGCGCTGCTGAAGGCCGACGGGCTGCCCGACCTCGGCGAGGAGTTCAAGGCAAACGTCGGCGGGCCACCGCAGCCCGAGCACCCACACTGGGACCAGCCCGGCGTGCCCGACATCTATTGCGAGTGGCGCGACGTAGGCGACTCGTACGATCCGCCGCGGGTGTTCGTCGCCGAGGCCTGGGTCTCGTCGGTGGCCCGGCTCGCCGAGTACCTGAAGCCCGGTCGGTTGCACACCGCGTTCGACTTCCACACCACGCGATGCCGATGGGATGCGGTGCAACTTCGCGGTGCGATCGCGGCATCGCTCGACGCCCACCAAGCCGTCGGCGCGCCGGTCACCTGGGTGCTGAGCAACCATGACATCAATCGACACGTCACTCGCTACGGCCGCGATTCGACTGCGCATCCGCTGCACGGTCGACCCGAGGACACGGTGGATCTCCCGCGCGGCACCCGGCGAGCACGGGCCGCGATCCTGCTCGAACTCGCTCTACCCGGCGCGGTGTACCTCTACCAGGGCGAAGAGCTGGGGCTGCCCGAGGTCGACGACATTCCCGAGCACCTGCTGGCCGACCCGACATGGGAACGTTCGAGTCGCACGCGCCGTGGCCGCGACGGTTGTCGCGTGCCCCTGCCATGGACTCGCACCGGGACCTCGTTCGGCTTCGGCGCAACGACCCCGTGGTTGCCACAACCGTCGGATTGGGCTGCGTTGTCGGTGGAAGCCGAAGAAGCCGACCACTCGTCGATGCTGTGGCTGTATCGCGACACGCTGCACGCCCGCCGAGACCTGCCCGAGTTGCACGGCGACGCGTACACGTGGCTGGAGAGCGGCGACGACGTGATCGCGTTCAGCCGTGGCGATCAGTTCGCCTGTGTCGTCAACTTCGGCAGCGAGCAGATCGAACTGCCACCCGGTGAGGTGCTGTTGTCGAGTGTGCCGTTGGACGGCGGCCGCCTGCCTACCGATGCCGCGGCCTGGGTTCGCCTGTCGTAGGCCGCGGCCGGGCGTCACCCCAGCAGGTCGTGCACCACGTCGAGCCACAGTTGTGTGGTCAGCCGCAGCGACTCGACATCGATCCGTTCGTCGTTGCCATGAAATCGCCGGCCGAAGTCGGCGGGATCGAGGTCGGGGCTGAACAGGCCGGCGCCATACGCAACGGCGCCCATGTTGCGGTAGATGCGCGCGTCGGTGAAGCCGACAACGAGCTGCGGTGACGGGCGCGCAGCGGGGAACGGCTTGGCCAGCGCACGCTCCAGGCTGTCCCACAGGGCGCTGTCCACCCGGCTGATCGATGCCGGGTCGTCCATGATCACGTCGACATCAACGCGCTCGTAGAGATCGCCCAGTGCGGCCCTCAGGTGGGCCGTCACGTCGTCGTGGCTCTCCCCCGGCAGGGTGCGCACATCGACACCGATGTCGACGCAATCGGGAATCACGTTCGTCTTCATCCGCGACAGTCCGCCGCCACCGATCGTGTTGCACGAGAAGGTCGTGTGCGTGCATGCATGCAGATGTGCACCGGGGCCCGGAAGCGGCAACGCTTCCAAGAAGGCGTCGATGCGGCTCTCGTCGAGCAGGTCGCGCTTGGTCGCCTCGTCGAGGTCGAGTGTCTCGACCTTGGTGGTCCACAGCTCGTGGAACCGCGGAGGCGGACGGTAGTCGCCGATGCGTTGGATCACCGCTGCCGCGGTCATCAGCGCGTTGTCGGCTTTGAACGGCGTCGAGCCGTGGCCGGGTGTGCCGCGCACGCGAAGGCGGCGCCAGGCGACGCCCTTCTCACCGACATTGACGGAGATGTAGGGCTGCTCTTTCGGGCCGCTGTGCAGCCCGCCGTTCTCGGTCAGCACGTAGTCGGCGCGAATCGCATCGGGCTCGTGATCCGCCATCCACTGCATGCCATGGGCGCTGCCCGATTCCTCGTCGGCGACCGCGAAGTAGATCAGGTCGCCGCGCGGCCGAAATCCGGTGGCCGCGAGATGGCGGAACGCAACGGCCATCGACGCGGTCAGGTTGAGCATGTCGACCGCACCGCGGCCCCAGACCTCACCGTCGACCAGTTCGCCACCGAACGGGTCGCGCGACCAGCCGCTCTCGTTGACGGGGACGACATCGGTGTGCCCCATCAGGCACAGGCTGGGCGCCAACGGGTCGCTGCCCTCGATACGAGCCACCAACGAAGCACGACCGAGCGTGGGCTCGAACTGCTGGACGTCGAGACCCGTCGAGCCGAGGTACGAGCGCAGCAGGTCGGCGTTGCGTGACTCGAACCCGGACTCCGCCGTGCCGTCGTTGACGCAGCGATTGCGGATCATCGCCTGCAACAACTCGACCGTCTCACCGGTCAAGACCTCTGCCGTCAGTACCCCAGTCATGCGTCGTGCTCCCCTGCTTCGTATGCCGCTAACACCTTTTTCGGCACCACCATCCGCCAGGCGTCGACGACGAGCTCGGTCATCTCGGCCAGGTCGATCTCGGCAAGGCGCACCACGACCCAGTTGTATCGCATATCGGACTGCCGCGGCAGCATGAACTTGTGCGGCTCGCTCGACACCAACGCGTCGCGATCTTCCTTCGGGAAGGCGAAGCCCATCAGCGTCTCGTCGCGACTGAGCGCCACATACACGATCCGACCGACCCGGAACTTGATCCGGTCACGAACGACGACCTCGTACGACCGCTCGAACGTCGATGCCAGGGCGCGCACATCGTCGATCGTCACGCCAACGCCCATCGGCGCAGACTACGAGATGTTTGCGGCCACCAGCGGGCGAGCGATCGAGCCGACAATGCCGCCGAAGAGGTTGCCGACATTGGTGTCGACCATGTCGACATCGTCGTCGACGTGCACCACGAACCAGATTGCATTGCCGTGCTTGGTCGACTCGACGTCGCAACACGACCCGCTCGCCGACGTGAACTTCAGGTCATCCCCAGTGAGGTACGACTCCTCGTCGGGAAGGATCTGGCGATACCCGAAGATCACCCAGTGTCCATTGATCTCCACCTGATCGGCCAACGAAACCGGGCTCGCCTGCGATGAGTTGTTCACACACGCCTCGGTCGCATCGAAAGCCAGGCAGAGTGCTGTCTTGTCGTTGCTGCCCCGGTAGATCAGCGAAGCGTTTCCGATCGAGACACGATCAGCGACGGGCAGGTCGCGGGCGAGGCGGTCCGACAGCGCCACGCTCGGGCGAAGCCAGTCGGCTTCGCTGACCATGTGGACGAAGGGGACGAGCTTGGCAACATCGCCGTCGCCTCCCCGCAGGGTGATGGTGGTCACCACTCCGGTGGGGTCGAGCCATGTGGCCGAGGTTGTGCCGTCGAGCGGGTTGTCGTCGACCATGACATCTCGTCCGGTGATCGACTCGCGTCGGCCGACGTTGGTCCAGTCGATCGTTTCGATCGACGAGCGCCCGACGGGAGGCAAATAGGTCGCAGCATACGAACCGTCGAAGTAGTTGTATTGAACAACGGCGTAGGGCCCCGACGGAGTGCTGGCCGGGAGTGCAGCAGCCTGCGCGATCGCGGTGAACCCACTGGCCGGCTGCAGCACGCCGTCGAGGTCGACAAGTGCGGCGACCTCGGCCACTGCCTCCGCTCGAGACATGCCGCGCGCAATCACCACGCTGTACCGATCCGGTGAGCTCGACGGAACCCACACAGCGAACTGATCCGCTGCCAGTTCCTGAATGGCCCCGTCGACCCCTCGGATCTGCAGCTTGCTGACCGGCCGCTCGCCCCACGGTTCAGTTGATCCGGTAGCTACCGCTGTCGTCGCCACGACCGTCGTCGTTGCGCCGGGCGACGGCGGAACCTCGGTGTTGTCGACCGACCTGACCACCAAACGTTGATCGCCTGACGCCCAGACATCGATCCGTGGAATGGAGATCCCCATCTGCACGCCACCCCGCTGCGCCGACATGTAGACAGGGTTCCCGACCCCCGGCGCACCTTCGAGCAGCGCGAATGCAGGAAGCAATGGGGGCCGGACAGACGAGCCGTCACCGTCGTCGCCGACAACAGAGTCGTGAACCCGTGTTGTGAGCGCGACACCGGCGGCCGCGATGAGAGCGATGCACACAACGGCCACGCTGCTCCGGCGACGGGCTCGCCTCCGGGCGACACCTGCGAGAACCGGATCGAGCCCGATCGGCCGGACGCCTTGCGAGGCGACGCGGCGATGCAGTACCCGACCGAGCTGTGCGCCCAGCTCATCGAGATCTGAGTCGATGGTCTTGTTCATCGTGTCACTACCTTTCGAAGATCGGCCAGCCCTCTGCTGACGAGTGACTTCACCGTTCCCAACCGCACACCCATCAACTCGGCAATCTCGGCCTCGGGAAGATCGGCGTAGAACCGAAGCGTCAGCGCGATACGTCGCTTTGGCGTCAGTCGGCGCAGAGCATCGAGCATGTCCGAGTCGGCCGGGGATGACAAGCGATCATCCGCTGTCGGATTCGGCGCGCCACGCACCACGCGCCGACGGCGGAGTTCGCTGCGGCAGCCGTTGATCACTGCCAGACGCAAGTACGCGCCTGGCCGATCAAGTCGGCGCCAAGCCATCAGCGTCTTTTCGAACGCATCCTGAACGATCTCCTCGGCGCGTTCGCGCGTGTCGACGAGACTGATGGCCAGCCGGATCATCGGCTCGACCTCGTGGACGAACAGCTCGTCGAACGACGATGGCGTGACGACTTGCGACGGCAGCCGCATCGCGGCAACCCGTAGCGCAATGTCTGTCGGCTCCATCACACCCCCAACGACGCCTATCTCTGCGGAATGGTTGCAGGTCGCCCCAGATTTGCTCTGATCCCAAACCAGCCCGGCGGGTGGCAGGACTGTCGATACGTCATGGAAGAATTCCGCGGAACACGTCGAAATCGCCATCAGCCCTTCGTCGGTGCGGTAGCAACACCCGTTGGGGTCCGAATGAAAGGAAGCATCATGCCCAGGTATGCAGCACTCATCTACGGCGCAGAGCCGACCAGCGAGTCCGAGAACGACACCGAGCTGTGGGGCAAGATCATGGCCGAGTACATGCACTTCGGCGAGGCCGGCGGTGCAGCCGGCGTGATCGCCGGCGGCGAAGCGTTGCAGCCGACCAACACGGCCACGACGATCCAGGTCAGCGGTGGAGCCAAGGGCGGCGACGTGATCGCCACCGATGGTCCGTTCGCCGAGACCAAGGAGACACTCGGCGGGTTCTACCTGCTCGATTGCAAGGACCTCGACGAGGCATTGAGCTGGGCCGCACAGATCCCCGGCGCATGGTACGGCCGAGTCGAAGTGCGCCCGGTCATCGACTTCGGTGAGGCCAGCTGATCGATCCGCTCGACGAGATCATTCGCATCGAGGGTGGCCAGGTTCTGGCCACCCTCATTCGTCTGACGGGTGACATCGACCGGGCCGAGGACGCGTTGCACGACGCCATCGTGGTCGCCGCTGATTCATGGCGCCGCGATGGCGTTCCCGACCGGCCCGGTGCCTGGTTGACCACCGTCTCGCGCAACGGGTGCAGCGCTCGATCGCCTGCGCCGTGAAGCCCGTCGGGCGCCGAAGGAAGAGGAAGCATTCCGATTGCTGACCGATGGCGCTGCACCCGATGACCACGAACCAGACGGTCGCGATGACCGCCTGCGGCTGCTGTTCACCTGCTGCCACCCGGCCCTCTCGCCCGAGTCGCAGGTCGCATTGGCCCTGCGAACCATCTGCGGGCTGACCACGGTCGACATCGCCCGCGTGTTCCTGGTCCCCGAGCCCACCATCGGCCAGCGGATCAGCCGGGCCAAGGCCAAGATCGCCAAGGCCCACATCCCCTACCGAGTGCCCGACGAGCATGAGTTGCCAGACCGGTTGCGACCCGTGCTGGCCACTGTCTACGCCGTGTTCACCGCCGGCCACCACGCGCCCGTGGGCGAACTGGGTGAGCGCGTCGATCTGGCCGACGAAGCCATTCGCCTTGCCCGTGTGTTGGTCGAACTGATGCCCGACGAGGCGGAGTGTGTCGGGTTGCTGGCTCTCACGTTGGCCACCAATGCACGTCGCCGGGCACGCACCGACGCCGACGGCGAGATCGTGTTGCTGGCCGATCAGGACCGCTCGCTGTGGGACACCGCGGCGATCAGCGAGGCCTCCACACTCGTCGAATCGGTGCTGCGCCGCGGGCGTCCCGGCGCGTACCAGATGCAGGCGGCGATCTCGTGCCTGCATGGTGTGGCGCCGACGTTTGCCGAGACCGATTGGCCACAGATCGCCGACCTCTATCGCTTGCTGGAGGTCCGCTGGCCCACCCCGGTGGTGCGTGTGAACCGGGCCGTGGCCGTGGCAGAAGTCGCCGGGCCGCGCGCCGGGTTGATGCTGCTGGAGGAACTCGTCGGCAACCCCGTCGAGCGCTGGCACCTCTACTGGTCGGCCCGAGCCGACTTCCAGCGTCGTCTCGGCGACATGGCTGCCGCAGCGGACTCCTATCGCCAAGCTCTCGAGTGTCCGTGCAACGACAGCGACCGCCGCTTCATGACCCGCCGTCTCGCCGAGGTCGACCCCGCCTGACCCCGCCGCCGGCCAGTTGGTCGGGCGCGATTTGTGCCACCCGTGGCGTGATATCGACCCCAATGAGGTTGGTCGGGCGCGGGATTGGCCGTCCGTGGCGTGATATCGCGCCCGACGGGGCCTCGAAGGTGGCGGGGGAACGTCGACGACGAGCCACATTGCCAAGCCTCTATCGTGGCGCGGTGCTTGACGTGTTCGTGCATCCACCATTCGATCCCGAGGTTGCGCCATATGGTGGCGGCGAGCGCGACGTGGTCAACTGGCTGCTCGATTACCAGCGATACGTGCTGCTGCGCAAGGTCGCCGGAATCACCGAGCAGCAGGCGCGGATGACCACTGCCTCGAGTGATCTCACGCTGCTCGGACTGGTGCGCCACCTCGCCGGGGTGGAGCAGTACTGGCTCGGCCACGTCTTCCTCGGATTGACCAGCGAGTCGCTGCCGTGGGACGACCCCAACGATCGCGACGCCGACTTCCACCCGCGCGAGGGCGACACGCTGGCCGACGCGCTCGTGCTCTTGCGCGCCGAGATGGTGCGGGCCCGCCAGCTTGCCTCCACCGCGCCGTTCGATGCGTTGTCTCTTGGTCAGCGCGAGAACCAGCAGGTCACGTTGCGTTGGATCCTGGTGCATCTCGTCGAGGAGTACGCCCGTCACTGCGGCCATGCAGATCTGCTTCGCGAGGCGCTCGACGGCGCAACCGGCGACTGATGGTCCGCACGAACCACTTGTGCCCCCACGGCTCAAGTCGCCGGGTCGAACGCCGATGATGTGGCATGCGGTGGCACCGGCAGCGACTCGACGACAGCCCGTTCGGGCAGCAGAGAATCGCGTTCGTGCTGTCCGGTGGCGGATCGCTCGGCGCGATGCAGGCCGGCCAGTTGCTGGCCCTCTTCGAGGCGGGTATCACCCCTGACCTGGTGATCGGCGTCTCGGCAGGCGCACTCAACGGCGCAGCGATCGCCCATCGGTCGAACATCGCTGCCGCCGAGGAACTCGCTTCGATCTGGTGCGGGTTGCGCACCGACTACATCTTTCGTGGGTCACGACTCGAGCGTGCCTGGCACGTCGTGCGCGGGCACCCACACCTCTACCGATCCGACGGCCTGGTCGATCTGGTCAACCGGTTCTTGCCGGTCGACGACCTGGCCGAGCTGGCGACCCCGTTCGAGGCCGGCACGATCAACCTCGACGAAGCCCGCGTCGACTTCCACGCCTCGGGCGACCCCACATCGGTGCTCGTTGCGTCGGCGTCGTTGCCCGGCATCTTCCGCCCCGTGGTGATCAACGGCAGCCGTCACGTCGACGGTGGCATCGCTGTCAACCTCCCCGTGCACCGCGCCGACGAGCTCGGGGCGACGACGATCTTCGCGCTCGACTGCCGCGCCGGCACCCCGCATCAGTTGCCGGCCGACCTCTCGGCACTGGGCGTGCTGACCTCGTCGATCGCCGTGACTCGCGAGGTCCTCACCCCGTCGCACGATCACCTCAACGTCGTGCGCCTGCCGGCGCCCGATACGCACGGCATCGGCCTGTTCGACTTCAGCCAGGGCAGCAGGTTGATCAGCGAGGGGTACGACCTGGTGACCGGGTTTCTGGCTGCCCACCCCGAACTGGCTGCGCAGTCGAAGCGGCTGGCGGCCGGCCGCTCAGCCGCCTGACAGCAACTCGATCGAAACCTCGCGCATCCGGTACTTCTGCACCTTTCCCGTGACAGTCATCGGGAACTCGTCGGTCACGTGCATGTATCGGGGGATCTTGAAATGGGCAATCCGTCCGGCGCAGTAGGCGGCGAGCTCGTCGCGTGTCATCGAGGCTCCCTCGCGCAAGCGAACCCAGGCGACCAGCTCCTCGCCGTACCGAACATCGGGCACGCCGATCACTTGCACGTCGACGATGTCAGGGTGGGAGTACAGGAACTCCTCGACCTCTCGGGGATAGATGTTCTCGCCACCTCGGATGATCATGTCCTTGATTCGCCCGACGATGCTGACGTACAGATCGGAGTCCATCACGGCGAGGTCACCGGAGTGCATCCAACCGTCTGCGTCGATCGCCTCTTCGGTCATCTCCGGTTCGTTCCAGTACCCGAGCATCACCGAGTAGCCCTTGGTGCACAGCTCGCCAGGCTCGTCGAGGCCCAGGGTCTCGCCGCTCGACGGGTCGATGATCTTGACCTGCACGTGTGGCAGCACCCGCCCGACCGTGCCCACGCGCTTGTCGAGCGGGTCGTCGGGCGACGTCTGCGTGGAGACGGGCGACGTCTCGGTCATGCCGTACCCGATCGTGACCTCGCCCATGTGCATCTCGTCGACACACTGCTTCATGACCTCGACCGGGCACGGTGAGCCGGCCATCATGCCGGTTCGCAACGACGACAGGTCGAACGTGTGGAACTCGGGGTGCGACAGCATGGCGATGAACATCGTCGGCACGCCGAGCACGCTCGTGCAGCGCTCGGCCGCGAGCGTTTGCAGCGTCGCCAACGGCTCGAACGAGGGCGCCGGCAGCACCGTGGTCGTGGCGTGGGTGAGGTTGGCGAGGTTGCCGATCACCATGCCGAAGCAGTGGTAGAACG
>JANPOJ010000466.1:0-3190 GCA_031427935.1 Ilumatobacteraceae bacterium
CGCAACGCATCGCGCCGAGAACCCAGCTGATCCGTCCTTCGGACAGATCAGCAACTTCCACATCATCTGGGACGCGCGCTTATCCGGGGTGGGGCTGGCAAGGCGTTGATCCTCGGTGGTTGCCGGTTGAGCGGTCCCGGATAATCAGAGGGCTTCGAGGAAGGCGAGGAGGGTGTCGGGTGGCCGGTAGCGGCCGGGCGGCGTGTTGGGGGGTGCGGTGCGGGCGATGGCGCGTTCCTTCATGGTGAGGTCGCCATGGAGGTAGATCTGGGTTGTCTGGGTGTGTTCGTGGCCGAGCCAGAGCGCGATCACGGATGTCTCGACGCCGGCTTCGAGGAGTTGCATCGCGGCGCTGTGGCGCAGCGTGTGGGGTGTCACATGGCGAGCGGTCCATGCCGGGCAGTGTTGGCGGGCGACGGCGACGTGGCGGTCAACGAGATCGCCGACGGAGTCGGGGTTGAGTGGTCCACCTCGTCGAGTCGGGAACAGCGGATGCTCACCGGTGGTGCCGAGTTCGGTCGTCCACGTTCGTAGAACGGCGATGGTGTGGCGGGTGAGCGGTGTGCATCGTTCCTTTCGTCCTTTGCCGTAGCAGCGGACGTGGGCGCCGGTGCCGAGCACGATGTCTTGGTGGCGCAGCGATGTGAGCTCGGACACGCGTAGCCCGGTCTGGATGGCGGTGACGAGTAGTGCGTGGTCGCGTCGCCCGATCCATGTGTTGCGGTCGGGCGCGGCGACGAGGGCGTCGATCTCGACGGTGGACAGGAACGACACGACGGCCCGCCGGGTGCGTTTGTCGGGGATCGCAAGGACGCGTTGGATGACGGCAGCGTCGGCGGGTTCTCGGTAGGACGCGAAGCTAAACATCGAGCGGATCGCGGCGAGTCGGGCGTTGCGGGTTCGGATCGTGTTGTGCCGGTCGTGTTCGAGGTGGTCCAAGAACGCGGCGATCAACGCGGCGTCGAGGTCGGCGAGGTCAAGCTGCGATGGGGTCTTGCCGGTGCGTTCGTGGGCGAAGTTGAGCAACAGCCGGAACGTGTCGCGGTAGGAACGAACGGTGTGCGCGCTGGCGTGGAGCTGGTGGTAGAGGCGTTCGGTGAAGAACGCTTCGAGGGTCGGTGCGAGGGTGCTCATCGGGTGCCTTCGCGGTGGCGGTCGAGGCGCTCGGCGGCGACAGCCATCAGCTCTGGGGCGGCGGACAGATACCAGTACGTCGATGACGGTGCGACATGACCGAGGTAGGTCGACAGGCGCGGCAGCAGGGCCTGGACGTCGACGTCGTCGCGATACCAGCCGAGGATGGTGCGCATCGCGAAGCTGTGCCGGAAGTCGTGGATCCTCGGCCGGCGACCAGGACCTGTCGACAGTTCGGTCGTGTCCAACAACGACACGAACGCCTTCGAGAAACACTGGTAGCTGAGTCGCTGCCCACCCATCGAAACGAACATCGCTGTCGTCACCTCAGCTGTCGGGAGCAGGTCGCGGCGCAGTCGGGCGTAGTCGGCGAGCGCGGTCAGGGTGCTGGCGGTGAGCGGGACATGTCGGCTCTTGTTGAACTTCGACAGCCACACGGTCGCGACACCGTCGTTGTCGATGTCGGCGACGTTCAAACGCAGGACCTCACCGACGCGCATCCCCGTCACCCACAGCAACCCGATCACAGTCTCGACGGTCGCCGCCCACATTGGCGGCTCGATCGCCCTGGCTGCGTTCATCAACGCCGTGGTCTCGGCGTTCGTGTAGAGATGCGGGACCGGGCGGGTCGTGCGGTTCGGGAGGAGCCCGACGGGTGGGACCTCATGGGCCGGGTCGACAGCTTGGAGATAGCGGGCGAACCCGCGCACCGCAGTCAACCGTCTCGCTCCGTTGCCGGCGCGTCCGGCGCCGGTCGCCCAGCCGAGCGCCGCTGCAACGGTGACCGTCGCTGTGTCGCGGGCATCGAGATAGGCGACGAACTGGGCCAGTTGCCGGCCGTCATCGACGAGTTTGTAGCCGAGAGCGCGACGCAGCGCCAGGTAGCCGGCGAGGTCGGACGCGAGGACGCTCACGACTCGCTCCCAGGCCAGCGCTGCGCGACTGTCGCCAGTGCGGCGAAGTCGACCTTGGCGTAGACCGCAGTCGTTTCCAGGTCACGGTGACGCAGCACCTGGCCGATCTCGAACAGTGGTGCGCCGTGGCGCAACATGTCGCACGCCAACCCGTGGCGAAGCCGATGTGTGCTCGTGTCCGCAATCCCGACCCGTGCGCAGGCGCGGCGCACCACAGCGCGAATGTCGGTCATCGCCATCGGCCCGCGCGGGGCACGAACCCGCAAGAACATCTGACGGCACTCGCCGCCAGGACCGCGACGCGACAGGTACGCGACGAGCGCGTCGCCAACATCGACCGGGAGCGGCAACGGGTCACGCCAACCGCCCTTGCTGCGCACCGTCACCTCACCACGACGCCAGTCGACATCACCAACCTCCATCGCTGTCACCTCCCCAACCCGCAACCCGAGCCGCACGAACAGGGTCAACACCGCGAAGTCGCGAACCCCGACGAGGGTGCCCGGATCGCACGACGCCAACAGCAACCCGGTGACGCCCGGCTGAAGCGTGCGCGGCAACGTGGCCGTGCGACCCCGCGCCAACCACGGGGCCGCTTGCGCCAACGGGCGGTCGATCAATCCCTTGAGGTAGAAGTAGCGCAGCATTGACCGCACCCCGACGACGGCCTCGTTGACCGAACGCGGCCCGCGGACCCGACCGACACCGACCACGAACCTCGCCACGTCCGCCGCTGACAGCGCCACCACCCGGCACGGGTCATTGGCGCACGCCTCCCACACGAACCACCGGGCCGTGCCCATGTAGCCGGTGATCGTCACCGCCGCCAACGCCCGCTCAACAACCAGATAGTCGCGGTATCCGTCGAGCAGCACCTCGATCGGCGTCGGCACCGCAACCCGCACTGGCGGCACGATCCCCTCCGAGCGCAGAAAGCCGAGCAGCACACGAAACGAACGAGGCGTCAACGACTGGCCCTTGCCCGCGGCGTGGAGCGCGCCAACCAGCCGCACGACGAATTGCTCATCGACCGCTTCGGGCTCGAGTCCTTCGCGTTCAAGCCATTGACTCATCTGCGCCAGCCGGCGCAGATGCTCGACTGTCGACTTGTTCCCATACCCACGGCCCGCCAAGTAGCCGAC
>JANPOJ010000467.1:0-11120 GCA_031427935.1 Ilumatobacteraceae bacterium
GTTCCACACCTACCAGATGGGCTGGACGGACTCCGCCGTGCGTCGCTACGTGCGCGACGCCGGGCCGCTGCTGGCGGAGCTGAACGTGCTGACGCGCTGCGATTGCACGACGCGCAACGAGCGCAAAGCGGCGGTCCTCTCCAAGCGGATGGACGAGCTCGAGGCTCGGATCATCGAGCTCAACGAGCGCGAGGAGCTGGCCTCGATCCGGCCCGAACTCGACGGAAAGCAGGTCATGGAACACCTCGGTGTCGGGCCCGGACGTGTGATCGGCGAGGCTTTGGTGTTCCTGTTGGAAATTCGCCTGGACGAGGGCATGCTCGGTGACGTCGAGATCCGCCACCGGCTCGATCAGTGGCGGATTGACCACGGGGGGTGCTGATACCATCGATGCGGGAGTGACCAGCACGCAGTGAACACCGTCGAACACAACCTGCATGAACCGCGTCGACGACGCGACGCTTGGCTCGTCCCGTCGCGCGCGACTGCCATCAGGTTTGGCGCCGTCGGGTTGGCGCTGATCGTTGTCACGACGGCCATCGAGGTCATGGTGCACGGGATCGATGTCGAGTCCTGGGGCGCGGTCTCGGGCAGCGCACTGGTCCTGGTTCCTGCATGGGCCGGGGTGGTGCTGCTGGCCAGGTACCGCAGGGACAGGCGCCTCGAGTGGCTGCTGCTCTCCCTCGGTTCGTTCGGCTGGGCGTTCGGTCAGTTGCTGTGGATCGCCCAGATCACGCTCAACGGCTCGACGACCTGGCCCTCGTTCTCCGATATCGGCTATCTGGCGTTCCCGGTCGGAGCGATCGGTGCGATCGTCGTGCACACCCGACCGTTCGAGCGAACAACGCGACTGGTGTTCATGGTCGACGCACTCGTGCTGTCGGTCGCGCTCAGCTTCATTGCCTGGGAGCTGCTCATCCGTGCCGGGGTGGGCGATCCGGCCAGGTTCTCCTTGGCGGCGCAACTGGCGATGCTGATCTACCCGCTGACCGACATCGCCCTGGCAACGATGCTCGGCCTGATGCTGCTGCTCGGGCGATCCCCGGCGCGCATCGGGCTGTTCGTCGGGGCGGTGCTGTTGACGATCGCCGACACAGCGTATTCGGCGTCGGTGGGTGCGACTTCCAACACGTCGTCGTTCGCGGTGTCGTGGCCGTGTTGGGTGCTGGGGTTCGCCGTCATCGGTCTGGCGGCCGGCCTCCAGAGCGGTGCCGTGGTGCGCTACACCCGCCCGACGCTGTCTCGCCTGCTTGTCGTGCACCTGCCCGTGATGGTCGCCGTGTGGTTCGCGGCATGGCGCTACATGATCCACCACAGCTCGGCGACGACGGTGACCCTCGTGATCGGCGCCCTCGCCGGGTTGCTGATCATCGTCGAGCAACTGGCGACGTGGTACCACTCCAGCACGTTGTCCGATCGGCTGAGCGACAACATCACCAACCTGCGTCACACCGAGGCGGAACTGCGTGCCCTGCTCGATGACTTGCCAGATGCGGTGATCGTGCTCGACGGGCAAGGGCGCATCGTCGAGGCCAACAAGTTGGTGCTGGAGATCACCGGTCGCTCACATTCGACGGTGCTCAACAAGACGTTCACGTCCTTGGTCCGACCCGCTGACCGCCCGTTGCTGATCGAGGTCTGGGGCAAGCTTCGCGACGGTCGAGCAGTCGACCGCCCGGTCTTCCCGTTCGACCACCCCGACGGTCACGAGGTCCTGCTCGAGGCCGACGTGCACGTGCCCATGCGCGATCCAGAACGCGTCGTGGTGACGTTGCGCGACATCACCAGTCGCTTGCGCGAAGCCCACGATCTCGACCTTGCGCAAGAGCGGTTCCGGCTGGCCTTCCACGGCGCGCCGACGGGCATGGCCCTGTCGAGCGCCGACAACGGCGTGCTGATCGACGTCAACGAATCACTGGCATCGATGCTCGGGTACACGCGATCCGAGATGCTCGGTCGGGCGATGCAATCGATCACCCATCCCGACGATTGGCAGCGCGGCGAGACGCACACCGCAGGCATCTCCGCCGACTCGTACCACATGGAGCAGCGGTACATTCGTAACGACCAGAGCGTGATGTGGGCGAGGGCCTGGGTCTCGGTGATGGATGACGGCGACGGACGCGGCCTGGCGATCACACACATCGAAGACATCACCGAGCAACGTCACAGCGCCGAGCGGCTCGAATGGGCGGCAACGCACGACGAGCTGACCCGGCTGCCCAACCGGTTCCGGTTCCTCGATCAGCTGGCCCGCTTCTTGGAGACCAGCGAGCCGGGCGCGGTCGCGGTGATGTTCATCGACCTCGACAACTTCAAGGTCATCAACGACAGCCTCGGCCACGGTGTTGGCGACGAGTTGCTCCGTGGCATGAGCGAACGCCTGCGCGCGGTTGTGCGCGACCGCGACATGTTGAGCCGGTTCGGTGGCGACGAGTTCATCGTGATGCTCCGCGACATCGGCGCCACCGTGTCGCCCGTGGAGATCGCCGAACGCCTCCGCGCCGAGATCGCCCAGCCGCTGGTGGTCGATGGTGCCGAGCTGTTCGTGACTGCCAGCATCGGCATCGCCGTGGCCGACCGGGTCGGCGTGACGACCACCGACCTGTTACGCGACGCCGACGCAGCGATGTATCGCGCCAAGGCCCGTGGCCGTGACTGCGTCGAGGTCTTCTCGCCGGGCACGCACGACGCCACCGTGTTGACCTTGCGTACCACCAACGAACTGCGCCGAGGGCTGGAGCGTCGCGAGATCGTGCCGTACTACCAGCCGATCGTTCAGCTCGACACCGGTCATCTGATCGGGTTCGAGGTGCTCGCCCGTTGGCGGCACCCCGACCGTGGTCTGCTCGGCCCCGATCAGTTCTTGCCGATGGCCGAAGAGACCGGGCTGATCGGCGAGGTCGGCGCCGCGGTGCTGCGCTCCTCGCTGTCGCAACTGGGCCAGTGGCGCGTTCGCCTGCCCCGGTTCGCCAACCTCACGGTGTCCGTCAACGTCAGCGGCCGGCAACTGATGAGCTCGGCCTTCCATGGCATGGTGTCCGAGGCGCTTGACGAGAGCGGGTTGACGGCCGACTCGTTGTGGCTGGAGATCACCGAGTCGGCGTTGATGAGCGACGTGAAGGCGGCCACGGTGGCGCTGCGCGAGTTGCGCAACCTCGGGTTGCACCTCGCCGTCGACGACTTCGGCACCGGCTACTCGTCGCTGACATACCTCAAGCGTTTCCCGGTCGAGGCCATCAAGGTCGATCGGTCGTTCGTCAGCGGTCTCGGGATCGACCCGGAAGACACCACGATCGTCGAAGCGGTCGTCAAGCTCGGCCACTCGCTGGGGCTCCTCGTGGTGGCCGAAGGGGTGGAGACCCCGCTGCAACTGGCGCGGCTGCGCGAGATCAGCTGCGACCACGGCCAGGGGTACGTGTTCGGCCGCCCGCGACCGGCAGAGCTGATCGAGTCCGAGTACGCCCTCGTCTGAGAGTCAGTTGCCCTGTTTGCGGGCCCGCAACACCAGCACCGACGGCGAGACGGCGTCGCGCACGTGGCGCGTGTGCAACTCGTACATGGCGTCGAAGTGGAAGCTGGTGCGCTCGTATGCCATGTACAGCTCGCTGAACGTGACCCCGCCGGCGCCGTAGGGGCGGCGAGCGGTCGGGTCGACACCGTCGAACATCGCCGCAACGGGGTGGTGCATGGCGACCACGAACGGCGCACCCAACTTCAACACGCGGTGCACCTGGCGCAAGAGTCGCGGCAGGTCATCGATGTTGGCCAGGGTGTGGGCGGCCACGACCAGGTCGATCGAACCACTGGTTGCCAAGCCGAGATCGGCCAACTCGCCGTGATGGCATTCGACCTTGACCTCGGCGGCCTCCGCCGCGGTGCGAAGCCGGGCGATCTTGTCCGACGACGGATCGATGGCGATGGCCCTGGCGCCCGCCGCGGCCATGCTGATGGCGTTCGACGCGGACGCAATGCCCAGTTCGAGAACCCGTTTGCCGACGATGTCGCCGCACAGTCGCAGCTCGCTGTCGTCGGCGACGTTGTCGCCGTACCAGATGCTCATAACCCAACAGTGTGCCCTGTCACGTTGCGACGTTGGCGGATGCGCAACTCGCTAGCCTGGCGCGAATGGCTTTTGGGATCGACTCACTGCGCGGGGCGCGAGCGGTCGTTGACCATCGGTTGGCGCGACGCCATCTGATCAACGAGTTCCATCGTGGCAGGCTTCGTCAGGACCAGGTCTGCGACGCCCATCCGGAACTGATCCGCGCTGCACGCAACGTGGGAACCCCGGCATCCATGGCGTGCCCGATCTGTCGGCTCGAGCAGCTCTTCCTCGTGACCTACGTGTTCGGTTCGCGGCTGCCATCTCACGGCCGTTGCGTGTCGACTGCGGCGGAGTTGGCCAAACTCAACACGCGGACCGATCCACTGACTGCCTATGTGGTCGAGGCATGCACGGGGTGCCGATGGCACCATCTGCTGCGGGTGCTGCCGATTGGCGGGGGCATCGCTAGAACGGGCTGAGCCCCATCCGGTTGCGGATCGAGATCGCCTCGCCGACGTGGGCGTGACCATGCCCGATGACCGGCCACTGTAGGAGCCACCACACCGGCTGGTCGCTCCACAGGTGATGCAACCAGCCGACGTCGTCGACGCTGAGGTCCGCGAGCTCGGTCAGGCGTCGGGCGCTGTCTGGCACGGTGTCGAGTGCCATCGAACCGACGTGGTCGAGCCACGACTCGGTGGCGGTGAACACCGCGTCGAAGTAGCTCAGCAGGGGATCGAGCGGTACGAGCGCGGTCAACGCCACGTCTTCGCGCTCTGGGAGGCCGGCGGATGGAGTGGCGCCAGCGAGACCGAGTGCGGCGCGATGTTGCACGAAGAGGGGCGCGTGATCACGGATCGCGGTGGACAGCGCAAGGTCATGATGCCGGGCAACATGCAGCACCAGGTGGGCGATCGACGACCCTCCGTCGTCGGCGTGGTCGACCCAGCGTTGCTTTGGAACCACGCTCAGTACGGAGTCGCTAAGCTTGGAGCGAATACTCCGCAGGTCGTTGGCAATCCAGGTATGCACGTTCACAGGGTGAAGGTAGTCCTACAGTGTGACGTACCGGGATGCGAGCGGTCCGGTGGAGCAAAAAACTCACGACGACTCATCCGTTGACGAGCCGCCGTGTACACAACCACCAGCTGACCCTCCCGGTGTCGGCCAGTGTGGCGCCACGCCCACCAGTTCACCCGTCCCGAGCTGGTGGGCGAGGTCGCCAAATGGTTGTTCGGCCCGAGCCCGGCCTCTCTGTCACACCCCCGTGTCATGCTCCAGGCGTGGACATCGTCTTTCGCCGCTACACTCGCCCAGTCATATTGGCCCTGCCCCACTCCGGGGCCCCGGGTAAGGCCCGGGTCCGAAGGGAGGTTGCACACGCATGATGCGTGCTTACGAACTCATGGTCATCATCGACGGTGACGTAGAAGACACCGCTGCTCAGGCACGGGTGAAGTCGATCACCGACTCCATCACCAAGGCCGGCGGCGCGATCCATGGCAAGCCCGACTGGTGGGGCCGCAGGCAGTACGCCTACCCGATCAACAAGAAGGAGTACGGCTACTACGTCGTGTACCAGCTTCTTGCCCCCGGTGGCGCCCTCGACGAGCTCGAGCGCTCGTTCCGCATCGCTGACGACATCGTCCGCCACAAGCTCATCCGTCTTCCCGATACCGAGGCAGCTCGCCGCGGCCTGTCGGAGCCAGCGGCGTAGATCCGCCGCTCGTCAAGCTAAGGAGGCCGCCATGGCCGATAGCAATGTCACCATCGTAGGAAATCTCACCCGCGACCCCGAGCTGCGCTTCACCGCCGGTGGCAAGGGCGTCGCCAGTTTCGGTGTCGCCGTCAACCGTCGCTACCAGGTCAACGGCGAGTGGCAAGAGAAGGTGTCGTTCTTCAACGTCACAGCGTGGGACAGCCTCGGCGAGAACGCCGCTGCCTCGCTGACGAAGGGGACCCGCATCATGGTCACCGGCCGTCTCGAGCAACGCGAATACGAGACCACCGCCGGCGAGAAGCGCAACGTCGTCGAGATCGTCGCCGATGAACTCGGGCCGAGCCTTCGCTGGGCCCGTGCCGAAGTCGAGCGCACCCAGCGCACCGGGCCCGACGGCACTCCTGCCGGTGGTGCCCGTCCGGCCAACGCCCCTGCGGGCGGCGGCCGCCCCAGTGATCCTGTGTACGGCGACGAAGAGCCGTTCTGACCCCGAGATGATCGTTCCGAGAAAGACAGCACGATGACCAGCAAGAAAAACAAGGCCAGAGCACCCAAAGAAGTCAACAAGAAGTTCAAGAAAAAAACCAGTGTGCTCGTCACCGATAAGGTCGACTTCGTCGACTACAAAGACGTCAACTTGTTGAACCGCTTTGTCAGCGACCGTTCCAAGATCCGCAACCGACGTGTCACCGGCAACACGGTGCAGCAGCAACGCGACATCGCCAACGCGGTGAAGAACGCGCGGGAGATGGCGCTGTTGCCATACACCAAGCGCGTCTCGCAGACCCGCGCCGGTCGTCCGCCGCGCGATCGTGACGAGGACGGCGGCGGTCGGGGTGGTCGTGGCGACAGTGAAGGTCGTCGCGATTCGTTCAAGGCCGACGCAGTCGTGCCCGAGGTGGTCAGTCAGGTCGACGCCGTTGTGGTCGATGCCGACGAGACGGTCGAGGCCTGAGCATGAGAATCATCCTTCGCTCCGACCGCAAGGGCCTCGGCAAGCGCGGCGACATCGTCGAGGTGGCCGACGGTCATGCCCGCAACTTCTTGTTGCCGCACGGCCACGCTCTGGTGGCATCCGATGGCGCGATCACGCAGGCCGCGTCGATGCGTCGCTCACGCGATCTGCGCGATGCGCAAGATCGTGAAGGGGCTCAGACGATCGCCTCGGCACTGGTTCCCAAGATCATCACCATCTCCGCCAAATCCGGCCCAGAGGGCAAGCTGTACGGCTCGGTCACACTGGCCGACGTCGCCCACGCGGTGGAAGAGCAGACCCACGTGGTCATCGACCGCAAGAACCTACACATGGAACCGATCAAGTCGCTCGGCACCCACACGGTGACCGCCAAGCTGCACAATGACGTCGAGTTCCCGATCACCGTCGAGGTTGTCAGCAAGTAATCCTCGACTCTCTTCACAGGGTTGTCCACAGCCCCGGTGCGGCCCGGCGCGGGCCGTGTCCGGGGCTGTGCTGTTCCACGACCTGGGGGGTTGTCCACACGCGCCGCACAGCCAAGTCACAGGTTGTTGCTCTTACGTCCCACAGGCTTGATCAGGCAAGGTAAGAGACTCATGACTGATTTCTCCCGCGACTCGGGTCGCGATCGCACGCCGCGCCGATCCGATGGTCGCGTCCCCCCTCACAACCTGAATGCCGAAGAGAGCCTGCTGGGGGCCTTGCTGTTGTCGCGCGACGTCGTCGATCAAATTGGCGAACTCGGTGTGATGGTCGACCACTTCTACAAGCCGAGTCATCAACACATCTACTCGGCGATCCGCGGTCTGATGGCCACGGGTCAACCGGTCGACGCGGTCACCGTCGCTGACGAACTGCGCCGCAACGGACTGCTCGACGAGATCGGTGGCGCGCAGACACTGCTCGAACTGCAGAACGCGACGCCAGCGGTGTCGAACGCGTCGCGCTACGCCAAGATCGTGCAAGACACGGCGATGTTGCGCAAGCTGATCGGCGTCGCCAGCGAGATCGCCGAGATCGCCTATCTCGAACCCGACGACGTCACCAAGGCACTCGACGAAGCCGAGACCAAGGTGTTCGAGGTCGCCGAAGAACGCGTCACCGACTCGACCCGATCGCTGAGTGATCTGTTGCCGCTGGCGATGGACAAGCTGCAAGAGACGTTCGAGCGCGGCGACACCATCACCGGTACTGCCACCGGGTTCCACGATCTCGACGAGATCATGTCGGGCCTGCAGCCATCGACACTCAACATCATCGGTGCCAGGCCGGCCATGGGCAAGACCAGCCTCGGGTTGGGCATTGCCGCCTATGTCGCCCAGACAGCACGCCGCCCGGTGCTGATCTTCTCGCTCGAGATGGGTCACACCGAACTGACGCAACGCATCCTGTCGAGCGAGGCCGAGGTCGACTCGCAGAAGTTGCGCACCGGCCGCCTCGTCGAGGCCGACTGGACCAAGATCGGCAAGGCCATCAACCGCCTCGATGTGCCGCTGTACCTCGACGACAACCCGCGCGTCACCGTGATGGAGATCCGCGCCAAGGCCCGCCGCATGAAGGCCCGCCAAGGCGGCCTGGCGCTGATCGTGATCGACTACCTGCAGCTGATGAGTGGCGGTACCTCGGCCGAGAACCGCCAACTCGAAGTCAGCGAGATCAGCCGAGGCCTGAAGATCCTGGCCCGCGAGCTCGAGGTGCCGATCATCGCTCTCAGCCAGCTCAGCCGAAACCTGGAGTCACGCGGCGACAAGCGCCCGATGCTGTCGGACCTACGCGAAAGTGGATGTCTGACGGCGGATACCCGTCTGGTCCGTGCCGACACCAACGCCGAGGTCACCCTCGGCGAGCTGGTCGAATCGGGTGAGACGGGCGTTCCCGTCTGGTCACTCGACGAGCGATACCGGTTGGTCAAAGGCACGGTGACTGCGGCGTTCTCGAGTGGTGTCAAGCCCGTCTTCCGCCTGCACTTCGCCTCAGGACGCACCATCGATGCCAGCGCCAACCATCCGTTCCTATCGGTGGCGGGTTGGGTTCGTGTCGAGGATCTCGAGGTCGGTGCCCACCTCGCAACCAGCCGTCGCTTGCCGGATGTCGGCTCTCCTGCGTCGATGGCCGATGAGGAACTGGTGTTGCTCGGCCATCTGATCGGGGATGGCTGCACGCTGGCCCGACACGCTGTGCAATACACGACGATCGATCCAGCGAACGTCGAAGCTGTCAGCGCTGCGGCGCAGTTCTTCGGGGTCACGGCCCGGGTCAAGGAGGAGCGCGCCCGAGATCGAGTCGGCGGCTGGACGCAGGTCTACCTGCCGAGCCCATACCCCCTGACCCACGGTCGACACCACCCGATCTCGACGTGGCTACGACGCCTCGGAGTCTGGGACCTGCGTTCGTGGGAGAAGAAGATTCCGGCGCTGGTGTTCGAGCAGCCACCGGAGAAGATCGCGCTCTTCCTCCGACACCTGTGGTCGACTGACGGCTCGGTCGCCTCAACGATCTACTACGCATCTTCCAGCAACGAGCTTGCTCGGGGCGTGCAGGAGCTTTTGGGCCGGATCGACATCCGGGCTCGCCTGCGAACCGTGCCAGGGCGGCGGGGGCGTACGCAATATCACGTCGAGGTCTCCGGTCGTGACGAGCAACTTCGGTTCGCCGACGTCGTTGGTATCCACGGCGCGCGGTCCATCAAGCTCAACGAGCGGACAGAACGCAACCGCCAACGTCGACCAAATCCGAATGTCGACATCATCCCGAAAGAGGTCTGGGGCCACATTCGTCACAAGGGGCTTGCCGACGCGGGTATGACGGCACGTGATCTCGCTGCAGCGATAGGTATGTCGTACTGCGGCTCGGCGCTCTACAAGTCGGGTTGCTCGCGGGAACGTCTCGATCGGATCGCGACAGCCACGGGCGACCCGTGGCTCGCGGATCTCGCAAGCGGCGACGTGTTGTGGGATCGCCTCATCGAGATCGAGTCGCTGGGCGAGATGGAAGTGTTCGACGCCACCGTCGAACCGCATCACAACTTCGTCGCGAACGGAGTTGTCGCGCACAACTCGCTTGAACAAGACGCCGACGTCGTGATGTTCCTCTACCGCGACGAGGTCTACAACAAGGAGTCCGCTGATAAGGCGATGGCCGAGGTGATCATCGCCAAGCACCGCTCTGGCCCGACCGGTACGGTGCGATTGGTCTTCCGCGGCCAGTTCACCAAGTTCGGCAATGCCGCCCGCGGTGTCTGACGCACTGGTAGAGGACTCGATGTCGACGGACCTACTCTGCGTCGACCCCGGCCTCGCCTGAGCGGGCGACGATCTCGTCGACGATCTCGGTCACGCGCCGCGCCGCGTCGACGGTGCTGTCGTCGACGATCACCCACGCTCGACCGTTCTCGGCGCCGGTGTCGAGGAAGATCAACACGCTGGCGTCGCGCTCAACACAGACGGCAGAGTACCGGCCGGCAGCCCCTGGTGCCGCGAGTACAGTCGGGCGATGCCGAATGCTCTTGTGACCGGGACCTCGTCGGGCTTCGGCCTGGCGACCGTCGAGCGTCTTGCCCACCTCGGTTGGTCAGTCATCGCCGCGCAGCGGGACCCGTCGACGGCTCGCAACGAAGCGCCGTACGACACGCTGGCAATCGACCTGCGTGACGGTGCTTCTGAGGTGTGAATCGTTGAGTTGTGCGGGTGTGTGGCCGCGTGGGGGTGTGGGGGCGGTAGCCCCGTTCGGGGCGAAAGCCCCGATGGTGATGGTCGTTGTTAGGCGGCGGGTTCGAGGGTGACTTTGTGTCCCATGGCTTCGAGTTGGGCGATGAGGCGCCGCTGTCGGGCCGGGCTGTTTCGTCGTTTGTCGAAGTAGTCGCCGCCGAGATCGGTGTAGGTCTCGCCGGTCGAGAGCAGATGCCAGCAGATCACCAGGATCGAGTGCCCGACAGCGACCGCGGCCCGGCTGGGCCCGCGTTGGCCGCGGATGCGGTGGTATTGCGCGGACAGGTAGGTGTTCTTGGATCGGCCGGCGGCTTGGCCGGCTTCGACGAGCGCGATCCGCAGCCATTTGTCACCGTGTCGGGCGCGCCCCGAACCGCGTTTGCCGGCGGACTCGTTATTGCCCGGGCACATGCCAGCCCACGAGGCGAGATGGCCGGCGGTCGGGAAGCGGGACATGTCGGTGCCGATCTCGGCCAGGATCACTTGCGCTGTCCGATAGGACACGCCGGGGATCCCGACCAGCAAAGCCACCGCCGCTTCATGAGGGTGCTGCAACTCGACGATCCGCTCGGTCAGCTCGGCGATCGTCGCGTCGGCCTGGTCGACACGGGCCAGCATCGCCCGGCACAACAAGGCGTGATGCTCGTTGAACCGGCCAGCCAAAGCATC
>JANPOJ010000468.1:0-2801 GCA_031427935.1 Ilumatobacteraceae bacterium
AAGATCTCGATGCCGCACCGCCGTCGCCGACCCAAGCAGAGCCGGCGTCCAGCGGTGGTCGCCGGTCCGTGGGCCGGTACGACCACGGTCTCGGCCGCGCAGAGCGAGCTCGACGAACTGCTCGACAAGATCAGCGCGACCGGCATGAACTCACTGAGCAAGGCCGAGAAGGAACGTCTCAACGAGCTCAGCAAGCGCCTTCGCGGCAGCTGAGCGCCGCCGTCAGGCGAATTGAGCAGAACCTCGCCGGGTCACCATCCACCCGGCAAACACTGCGAGTGACAATGCGGCCAGGCTGGTGCCGTTGGCCAACAGGTGGAACCCCCACGCTCGCTTGATGAAGCCGGAGCCGAACGCCGCGCACCCACCGAAGAAGCTCATCATCAGATCGGCCGTGCCCTGCAACTCGACCCGCTCGGACAGCGCCACGGAGCTGGTCACCAGCGAACTGCCGGCGATCAATCCGATGTTCCAGCCGAGGCCGAGCAGGAACAGCCCGACGAAGATCAAGGGGCGGTGGTAGCCGGCTAACACCGCGCCGGCCGTGCCACAGGCCAGCACGATTCCGGCGACCAGAACGGCTCGGTCGGGGCGAACGCGCTCGACGAAGCGACCGACCCACGGGGCCAAGCCGTACATCCCGGCAATGTGCACGGCAATGACGTACGCCGATGAGCCACCTTGGTGGTGGTCACGCATGTGCGGCGGCGTCATCGTCATCACCGCAACCATGGCGGCCTGGACCGTGATCATCGACGCCAATCCCAGTTGCACCATCGGCTCGCGTCGAATGACCACCCACGATCGTTTCACCGACTTGATCGGCTGCGAACGACTGGCCGTCGGGTCGATGCCACCATTGAGTGACAATGGATCCGGCCGGAGACGGAACCACACGATGGCTGCCGCGCTGACGCACAAGATGGCCGCGAACGCAATTGGGCCGACGCTGGGTTCCAACCCCAGATGTGGGGCAAGCCGCTTCCACTGCGGCGTCAACACCGGGCCGAACACGGCGCCCAACGTGCCCAGCCACACGACCGCAGCAATGGCACGCGGGCCTTCACCCGGTTCGGCGAGATCGGCGGCGACGAAGCGACCTTGCAACGAGGCGGCCTGCGCGCCGCCGAACATCACCATGCCGACCAGCAGGAGCCACACCCAGCGCATCTGGCCACCGAACGCAGCCACCGCTGCGCCGCATGCACCGATCAGGAACGCCGTCGCCAGTGCCGGGCGCCGTCCACGGCGCCTGCTGAACGCGGCGAACGACGGAGCCATCAAGGCCGAGCCCAACGTGAACGCGGCGTTGCCCGAACCGGCGAACCGGTCGTCGTGCAGGAGGTCACCGACGAACAGGGCCAGCACTGCGACCACCCCGGCGATCGCCGCCTGTCCTGGCACCTGCGCCAGCCGCAACGTCGTGATCGTTCGCCGTTGCAGCGCGGCACGATCAACCGTCGCGTCGGTCAAAGTCACCTGGCTGGTCTATCGCGCTACAGCAGCAGCGGTCGAAGGAAGCGACCGGTGTGGCTGGCGTCGACGGCGGCGACGTCCTCCGGGCTGCCCTGGGCAACGACCAGGCCTCCCCCGCTGCCACCTTCGGGGCCGAGATCGATCAGCCAGTCGGCGGTCTTGATGACGTCGAGGTTGTGCTCGATGATCAGCACCGTGTTGCCCTGGTCGACCAGCCGCGACAACACGGTCAGCAACCGCCGCACGTCGTCGAAGTGGAGGCCGGTGGTCGGTTCGTCGAGCAGGTAGATGGTGTGGCCCGTCGAGCGCTTGGCGAGCTCCGAGGCCAGCTTGACCCGCTGCGCCTCGCCACCCGACAGCGTCGGCGCCGACTGGCCGAGGCGCACGTAACCGAGCCCGACATCGAGCAGCGTCTGCATGTACCGCCCGATGGCCGGCTGGTTGGCGAAGAACCCGACCGCCTCGGCGACGGGCATGTCGAGCACCTCGGCGATGTTCTTGCCCTTGAAGGCGATGTCAAGGGTGTCGCGGTTGTAGCGAGCGCCCTTGCACACCTCGCACGGCACGTACACATCGGGGAGGAAGTGCATCTCGATCTTGATCGTGCCGTCGCCGGAGCACGCCTCGCAGCGACCGCCCTGCACGTTGAAGCTGAATCGCCCGGGCATGTACCCGCGCACCTTCGCCTCGGCGGTGGTGGCGAACAGCTTGCGGATGTTGTCGAACACGCCGGTGTAGGTGGCCGGGTTCGAGCGCGGCGTGCGACCGATCGGCGATTGATCCATGTCGATCACCTTGTCGAGCAGATCGAGCCCGTCGATCTTCTTGTGCTTGCCAGCGGCGTGCTTCGACTTGTAGATCCGCTGCATCAGCACGGGCAGCAAGATGTCGCGCACCAGCGTGCTCTTGCCACTGCCGCTGACCCCGGTGATGGCGACGAAGCAACTGAGTGGGATGCGCACGTCGATGTTGCGGAGGTTGTGCTGGCGGGCACCCTTGATCTCCAGCCACTCCAGGCCTGGCTGGCGCCGGGTCTGTGGCACCGGGATCGATTTCTTGCCGGCCAGGTACTGGCCAGTGATCGATTCCTTGACCTTGGTGATCCCCTTGACCGGGCCGCTGTACACCCCGTCGCCGCCGTGCTCGCCGGCGCCGGGGCCGATGTCGACGATCCTGTCCGCCTCGCGGATCGTCTCCTCGTCGTGCTCGACGACGAGCACGGTGTTGCCGAGATCGCGAAGGCGCAACAGCGTGTCGATCAGCCGGCGGTTGTAGCGCTGGTGCAGGCCGATCGATGGCTCGTCGAGCACGTACAGCGTGCCGAC
>JANPOJ010000469.1:0-2955 GCA_031427935.1 Ilumatobacteraceae bacterium
GGATCGTCAGCCCACCACACAGCGGTGTGGGAGTCGAGCAGCAGGTCCACGTCGTCTCACGTGCCGAAGTCGTCGGCAAGTTGATCGTCGGCCTTCCACCAGTCGGCGTCACGCACGACAATCTCACCTCGCATGAAGCCACCCTCGCGCTGGCGGACCGCCGACAACCTGGCGACCGGATGACCGTTGCGCGCCACGAGGATGTCCTCGCCGTCCTCGGCCCGCCGGAGAAGATCGGACAACGTCGCCTTCGCCTCGGCGACACTCACCGTAATGGTCATAGTGGTCATACTAGTCCAAATCCTGATTGGCCGCGGGATATGTGGCGCTGGGTTTCGCCTGCGGCATGCCCTGCGCGGTTCTTCGGACCAGGCGTCGAAGAGGGTGAGAGCTCGGGGCCATTGGTCGTCGGAGAACAGGTCGGCGAGGTCGCAGCGAGTCTCGAACGTGATCGCCCCTGCGTTCGACGCGACCTGAGTGCACAGCTCGCGCGATAACCGGGTTTTGCCCATCCCTGGTGAGCCGAGCACGGTGACCAACTGGGCTGCTTTGCCGGTGCACGCCGTATCGAACACCTTGACGAGTCGGTCGATCACCGACTGCAAGATGGCGTGATAGCGAGCCGTAGTCGCGCGGTCCAGCTCAGGGTCGGTCGGCTCCCCGAACCCCGTCGACCCACCCAAGTCGGTCACTGACCGTCTGCCGTCCCAAAAAGCTTGTCCAAAGAATAGGCCGGGCAACAGTCGGGATCGCCGAGCGGAGAGGCGATCAGGGTGCGAACGTGCTTCCGAACCAAGTACCGATGCCAGCCGTTCTACCATCGTCCGTCCGCAAGGTGCCGGTGTAGCGCGCTGCCCCTTTTGGCACGCACACGAGTTCAGTTGGCGAGTTGCCATGGCGAGTGTGAGTGACGCGGCACACGGCCAGCACGGCGCCACCGCGGGACAAGCTTGTTGCCGCGCGACCTGACACCTGAGCAACTGGCCGCCGCCGCCCGTGCTCGCCTCAGTCGACGCGTTGTTGATCGACGGCTTGACCGACGATGAATATGATGCGTTCATTGCCGCGCTCTTGTCGTGAGGCTGGTTGATACCGGCGTCTTCAGCGCCACGCTCAATCGTCGGCGGCAACCGATGTTCGACGAGCCGGTCCGCCGCCTTTAGTTTAAGCCGGGATCACTCGAGAGATTTCCAATTCAGAGGTCGATGCTCCGATTGATGACACCCCGTGGCGACATCGGTGAGGCGGAGACCGTTGGTCCGTGCGTAGGTGCGCAGGTTGTCGATCGACGTTTCGTCGTCGACGCCCCCAATCCCCGCCGAGCTGCCATCCGCCGAAGGCGATCTCTGACACTAGCCATCCGGTGCGCCCAAACCGTCGGTAGTGCACGGTCTCTTACGACGCGCCGTGCTTCGCAGCGGCGCGCGCCGAGCGTGCCGTGAGACGGATCTGCATGATCTCGTCGGCTTCTGGCGAGCCGTCGTGGAACGATCCGAACCACTTGTCGAGCGGGATGGCGCCGTCGGAGTAGTTGACCTCGAAGTACTTGTGGTGCAGGTAGTGGGCCAGGCCGCTGGTGTCGATGGTCGCCTTCTCGCTGAGCTCGACCTTTTCGAACCCTGTGTGCCCAGGCACCGGTGACAAACCGGCGTGGAACAGGTTGAACATCGCATGGATCGGGTGAGACGGGATGATCCAGTGCAACAAGACGCACGAGAAGTAAACGAGGTGCTCGACGGGATGCATCGACAGCCCCGACCACGGCCCAGGGTTGATGTTGCGGTGGTGCAGGCTATGCACGTACTTGTACAGCGGCGGCCAGTGGATCATCCGATGGACCCAGTGAAAGTGAAACTCGCGAAACAGCGGGATGAACAGCATCACGGCGACGAAGCCGACCGGATTGGCGGCCCATCGCATCATCGGCAGGTGCCCATTGGCGAGCATCCACATCGTCAGCGCTTCGTACGCAGTCCACATCGGCAGCCCGCTAGCCAGCGTCCAGAACATGTTGTCGCGGATCTGGCTGCCCAAGGTGAAGAACTGGCTTTCGGCGGCCGGCCAATGGCCGTTGTACTTGAACCGGTTGCCCTGGGCCCGGCGCATGTACAGCCGCAGGTGGAACACGCCGTACCAGCACACGATCAGGGCCGCGTTGCGCACCAGGATGATCGCGATCCAGCCGACGGCGAAGTGCCGCATGGTCGGGATCGAGGGAGTGGCCACGAACCAGCTGAGTGTGGCCAGCCCGGCGTAAAACAGGTTCCACGGCCAGATGTAGCCAGGGAAACCGAACAGCCATCTCAGGGTCTTGCCGGGCTTGGGGGGCCAGGCGAACAACGGGGCGTACGCGACGCGCCTGTTCGGGGCCCAGTCTCCCCGCTTGTTGCGGGTGCCAAGTGTGCTGTCATCCATGTGTGCCCCTCAGGAACGGCGGCCGATTTGTCGGATTTGGCTACCAGGGTAAAAAGTATGTCCGAACAATAGCCCCCGGTCAGGGGTCAGCGCTCCGGTCTCAGGCGCAGTGGCCGTGATCGACCGGGTCGCTTGCGGCGAGATGATCCACGAGGAGTTCGCTGCGCATCGCCCACGCCCGGTGTTCGGCTTGCCGACTCCGCGACCACACTAGACTAGAGCAACAGCGCTACCATCGACGACGACGACAGCGCCAGAGTCGCCGCCTTCGATGTCGACGGCCAGCTCGTATCCGGGCCGGGTGTGCTTGCCTTCGCCGTAGATGTCGGCCGTTCGGATGTCGACCAGCCGCCGTAGATCGACATCGAGAATGACCGGCTTGTCGTCTCGGAACACAACGACCGCGCCGGTCGACCCGGCAGGCGCAAAGCCCAATGGCACCGCTGGAGCAGATGAGCGTTCGACGGCGAGGACGGCGACGTCGTTGACCGGATCAAAGTAGACGACCGAGGCCGAGCCTCGCCGTGCTCGTTGCGGACC
>JANPOJ010000470.1:0-2824 GCA_031427935.1 Ilumatobacteraceae bacterium
CACGTACGCGACGCAGACGGCAACGGGCTGCAGTTCTACCGCGACCTGTAGCGCACGGGTGCCGAGGGCCGCGTTCGTCGCGTACAGACTGCCATTCCGCGCCAGTTGTTCGCCACCGGCAACGAGATCCAGCGCACCGTATCAGCCGCGCCGCTCGCGGTATCAGCCGCGCCCTCGCCGTATCAGCCGCGCCGTATCTTCTGCCGAAACAACAAAAGGTTCTTTTCGGTTCCGAATTTGACCGTTCGCACAACCTTGAATGGGCCTGGAAGCAGGTATCAGAAAAGTATCAGTTCGTCTGATATTTCGCCGTGTTGGCTCATGTTGCCGCGTCCACGCCCCGGACGAAACACCAGCTAGATCAGCACAATTCAGAACTTCACAACACCACATGGACGCGCCAAATCACGCCTACGGATCAAAAGGTTGGATGTTCGAGTCATCCCGAGCGCGCTCCACGGATCTGATGATCTGCCCGTGCTGCAGGTGCTGTTGACGGTGGCACCTTGCTCGCCCAATGCAATCGCCGTATCTCGCCCGATTCCGCGGCTCGGCCCAGTAACGACGGCGAGCTTGCCGCGCAGCTTGCTGTCGGCCATCAGGCACCCGAAGCCGGGACGATGTCGACATCGAGGCGAGTGAGGCCGCGCAGCAAGAAGCTGGGAAAGTACTCGAACGTGTTGGATTCGGCGAGGGTCACGCTGTCGAGGCGCCGCGCCAGTTCCTCCAAGGCCACTTTCCCTTCCAGCCGCGACAGTGCCGCACCAAGGCAAAAGTGAATGCCTTTGCCGAACGCGAGGTGATCGCGCAGACCATTCCGGTCGGGGTCGAAGGCGTCGGCATGGGCGTAGATCGCCTCGTCGCGGTTGGCCGACGCGAACACGATCACCAGCCGCGCACCCTCAGGTATGTGCACGCCGTCGAGCTCGTGGTCCCTGGTGGCGATGCGAAACATTCCCTGTGTGGGCGTGGAGAGCCGCAGCGCCTCCTCGATCACATTCGCGGCCCGGCCCGGGTCCTGCTTCAAGCGCTGCCACTGGTCCGGGTGGTTGGCGAGAAGCCGCATGGTCTCCGTGAGCAGCTTGGTGGTCGTCTCGTTGCCCGCCACGAGTAGTTGCTGCACGATGCTGAGCATCTCGGCCATGTCGAGTGGGCGCTTGTCGGTCACTTCTGGGTCGTCATCGTCGATGCGGGCTTGCAGCAGTGCCGTCAACAGGTCGTCCTGCGGTTCGGTCATGCGCTTGTCGAACTCGGCCGCGAAGTAGTGCTGATACTCGTTCACGCCCTTTTCCGCTTCCAATCGCTGCTCGAGCGAGATGTTGGTGCCGATGCCTGCGATCGAGTCATCGGACCAACGCTTGAAGTCGGCCATGCGCGACTCGGGCACGTTGAGTGCGTGCGCGATGACATGTACTGGGAGGGGAACGCCGAACTGCTCGACAAACTCGATCGAGCCGTTGTCGATCCACGAGTCGATCAGCTTGGTAGCGATCGCGCGGATCACCGGTTCCAGCTCGGCGATCACCTTCGGGGTGAATGCCTTCGCCACCAGCCGCCGATAGCGAGTGTGGTCGGGCATGTCGGCAGTGAGCATCGTCGGGACACGCGGATACCCGTCCGCCACCACCGCCGCCATCCTCGCTCGCGCCTCGGATGGCAGCGGCATGCTGGCCCCGCCGAACATCGACGAGTACGTGCTCGGATCGCGCAGAACGCCGAGCACCAAGTCGTGCCGAGTGACCAAGTACATACCAAGCGACTCGATCAGCATCACGGGCTGTTCATCACGCATCTGTGCGTAGTGACCGAACGGGCACTGCAGCGTCGCTGAGTCGAACGGGTTGAAGTCGGCAAGGTCATTGCTCACAGGTCGGACAGCACATTCTTCAAAACTGGGAGCTCCATTCCTCTCGCCACGATCTCGTCCATGCCACCGACAACGCCGGTGATGTTGGCAAGCACGATGTGTTCGAGGCCGTTGCGCGCGTAGCCTTCGAACTGCCTCGCGAGTTGCTCGGTGTTGCCGATGAACAGCACCTCCTTGACCATGTCGAAGGGAATCGTGTGGGCAATGTCGCGGAGGTCGTCGGGATCCAGATCGTGAATGATCACATCGACGAACCCCTTCGAGTCGTTGCCCAGCGGGTGCTGCAGACCATGCGCCTCCCAGATGTGGCCCATCGCGAACAGGCCGAACAACTTGCCCAGGGGCTCGCGCTCGAACATCTCGGCAGCAGCGTCCTGACTCTCGCAGAACAACACGAACGGCAGCAGCGAAGACTCGGGTGCGGGGCGACCGGCGGCGGCAGCATGGTCGGCGATGATCTGTCGTTTGGCACCGTATTCGTCGGGCTTCATCCACCAGGCAGGAATCCAACCATCGCCGTACTGGCCGGTGAGGCGTAGCATTCGCGGACCGTGTCCGGCAACCCAAACGGGCGGGCTGCCGCGACCTTCCGCTCTCAGCGGCAGGCCCATCCGGCCAACACCCCCGTCGGCCATCACCCCGTTGTCGAGCAACGAGCGAAGATCGCGCAGCACGTCTTCGAGCAGCGACACGGGCTTGTCAAAGGGGTACCCGAACGGCAGCAGGCTCTCGGCCTCACCCGAGCCGATCCCCAGGATGAATCCGCCGCGGTTGAGGTCGTTCAGCGTCAGCGCGGTGCGGGCCAGATCGGCGGCGCCTCTGCGAGTGGCGTCGGTGACGGAGATGCCGAACGGTGTGTCGGTCATCGTGCCGACGACAGCCCCGTAGCAGAAGGGGTCGTAGAACGCGTCCGGATCGGCGGCCAGATCCGACAGCGGTATCTCACTCCACAGTCCC
>JANPOJ010000471.1:0-2097 GCA_031427935.1 Ilumatobacteraceae bacterium
GTGGCCAGTTGGCCAGCACGGCTCCGTCGGCACCGATGATCTGCGCGGTGTACTGGGTCGGTTCGCTGAAGGCATAGGCGGCGAAGGTGCGATCCAGGGCCGGGAGGGCGTCGATGAACGGCACCAGGACGGGGTCGAGCCCGGCGAGTGTGACCTGTAGGTTCGCTGTCGCTGCGATTGCCTTGGGCAGATCAGCGAGCACGTACGTGCGCTGATCGTCGACCACGGTGTTGATCTTGGCGATGTCTCCCGGACTCGAGCCGACGCGGTTGTTGCCCGCCCATCCCCAGATGAGTTGTTGCTGCTCGGCGAACGTCACCACCGAGACCGTGATGGTCCACGGCTTGGAAGCACCGTCGGTGCCGAACGCGACCGCAGTCGACGGCGTCTGGTCGAAGTTGCCGAAGTTGTGATCCGCGTTGTGCTTGGCGGCCTGGAACTGCATGCCCTGCCATTCCGGTTCCGTCACCTGGTGCACGGTGCGAGCAATGGCGATCAGCTCGGGTACCGACATGTCGCCCGACACGGTGACGATGTGGGTGCCGGCGATCCAGGTCGCCACGGCAAAGCTGCCCTGACCGACCACCGTTCCGGCCATGGCGACATGGCCATCGACGTCGAAGGGGGTCGCATCGTCGAGAAAGAAGCGCAGAGCGATCTGTCGATCGAGGGTGCTGCCACCCTGGTCGCTGCGCAGCCGCGGCGCGACGTTGATCTGGATGCCACCGGTGACGTCGGTGTTGGACTGGTACGACACCTGCTCCAGCGGGTCTCCCTGCAGCGCGAGGAACGGAAAGACCGTGGTGATCATCTGGTAGCCGGCTGTCAACGATGGGTCGGTGATCGCGATGCTGCCGCTCTTGTAGGTGACCGCGGCAGCCAGGCGAACGAGATCGTCGTCGGACCATCCGAAGGAAGTCAGGATGATGTCAGTGCCACTGCTGGTCGAGTACTGGGTGATGGATTGCCCGCTGGGGGCGTGCGAGATGGCGATCGACTGTTGATCGGTCTGGATACGGACCGCGTCGACGGCGTAGACCGCGCCTCCCGGAACGGTGTTGACCGAGAACCACGCGCCCGTCGACGCCGCCGCCCCTTCCGTCGCCCACAGCTGGTACGGACCGTTGGCGCTACCCCTGAAGCCGTTGTCGGTGAGCTGCATCTCGGCGTAGTCGATCGTGAACTCGCGCGGCGGGTCCGCGGCGTAGTACGGCACCGGCGGGGGCGCCGGCTGTGTCGTGGTCGGTGCAGGCACGGTGGTGGTGGTGTTGACCCGCGGCAGCGTGCTGGGAGCGGGCGCAGCCTTGGGCAGGCTGCTCGACGACGCCGACGTCGCCACGCCGTACCCGATGAGGGCGATCAGCGCCGCAGCGGCTACGGGACCGACCCAGCGCGGCCCGCCCGTGTCGTCGAGGGTGGCGTTGGGTGCGCGGTCGCCGAAGACATCGGTGTTGTCGTCGAGGATCTCGATGATCTCCAGCGACATATCGCCCTGCAGGCCGGTGGCCCTCACCCCGCGAGTATCGCGCAGCGACACCCTGTTAGCACTCTCACCTCCCGGTTGCTAACGGCGGCACGCGCCGCCTAGGATTGGCACTCGCGGTAGCCGAGTGCTAACGCACCAAATCACGTAGTCCCAACCTCACTTCGAGTGCCCATGCCAACGGAGGCCCGCACCCATGAATCTCAAGCCCCTCGATGACCGCATTGTCGTCAAGCCCAACGAGGCAGAGCAGACCACCGCATCCGGTCTGGTCATCCCCGATACCGCCAAGGAAAAGCCGCAGCAGGGCGAAGTGCTGGCTGTCGGCCCCGGCCGCTGGAGCGACGACAAGGGCGCCCACGCTGCGCTCGACATCAAGGTCGGCGACACCGTCCTGTACTCCAAGTACGGCGGCACCGAAGTCACCATCGAAGGCGACGACCTGTTGATCCTCACCAGCCGTGACGTGCTGGCGATCGTCGGCAAGTGAGCTGACCGACCAACATGGCAAAGCAACTGAAGTTTGACGACGAGGCGCGTCGCGCCCTCGAAGCCGGCGTGAACAAGTTGGCCGACACGGTCAAGGTCACGCTGGGGCCGAAGGGTCGCAACGT
>JANPOJ010000472.1:0-16419 GCA_031427935.1 Ilumatobacteraceae bacterium
CGAGGCTGAACCAGATCTCTCTGGGAGGTTCGCGTTCGTTGGGAAAGTCCAACGGTGCGCTCCTTTCTTGGTGAGATGGTCGTTCCTTGTGCGCCGCGCGTCCGAGTGATGCGGAAATTTGATTGGGCGACTGAGGACCGGGCCATGGCGTTCGACGCTGACCATATCGGCACTTCGTGAGACACGATCGTTGTCGACGAGGGGCAGGAGAGCGGCCGTCGAACGCCGCCTCAGGTCCTGGGAAGGACCGCGTCGACGAGGGCGGACTCCAGCACGCCGAGTTCTTTCTCGACCCGGATGTTGGCTTGTCTGCGCTTGATGAGGGGCATCGGTTTCGACACGGCTAGACCCAAACGCAAGCGCTGGATAGCTTGCGTCAATTGCTCGCGACCTGGATCGTCGGCGGACGGGAACGCCAGCGCCAGCGTTCCGGCGATCGATTCGACACGCCGTTCGAGGCCTTTCTGACCGAAGCGGGCGGTGGGGTCGAAACGGCGGACGCCAACTGTGCGCCGCTCGGCTCGTTTCTTCTTGGCCCATTCGATGACACCTCTCGGCGCTTCTGCCAGGCGGCGGCGAACGTCTTCGTTCGCCAGCACCTGTTGCGCGACGGCTAACGCCCCGGCCAATATCGTCGCCTTCGATTTCTTGGCCATCGCGTGGAGCCTCCGGGTTCGTGTCGTAGCCGTTCGACGGAGAAGGTACCCACAATCGCCAACCGCCAACACGCGATTCGCAACCGCCGAGCCACCTCGTCACACCCACGGCGTACGGTGCCTACCATGGCCGACGAACTGCTCGATGCGTTGCACGCGCTGACCGGGCGCGCGGACAGCGTGTTCCGGCCGGGGCAGCGCGAGGCAATCGAGGCACTCGTCAACGGGCGCGAGCGCGTGCTGCTGGTGCAGCGTACGGGGTGGGGCAAGAGCGCGGTCTACTTCGTCTCCACGCACATGCTGCGCCAGAACGGCTTCGGGCCCACGCTGCTGATCTCTCCGCTGCTGGCCCTGATCCGCAACCAGATCGACGCCGCCCAACGGTTGGGCATTCGCACGCTGACCGTCAACTCGGCCTCCGACACCACTGTGAAGGCGTTGGCCGAAGCCGTGGCCAACGACGAGGTCGACCTGCTGCTGGTCTCGCCCGAACGCCTCGCCAACCCCGAGTTCGCCGACAAGGTGATGCCGCTCGTCGGTCGCCGCCCCGGGCTGATGGTCATCGACGAAGCCCACTGCATCTCCGACTGGGGGCACGACTTCCGCCCCGACTACCGCCGGCTGTCGCAGGTCATCGCCGGGCTCGGCACGGGCATCCCCGTGTTGGCATGCACCGCGACCGCCAACGATCGCGTCGTCGCCGATGTCTCCGATCAGTTGGGCGCCGGCATCCGGGTCCTTCGTGGGCCGCTTGCCCGCGACGGGCTGGCACTGCAGGTCATCGACATGCCCGTAGCGGCTGAACGACTCGCCTGGCTCCACCAAGTGCTGCCGACGCTTCCCGGCACGGGCATCATCTACTGCCTGACCGTTCGTGACGTCGAGCTCGTCGCAACGTGGCTGCGCGGGCACGGGCACAAGGTGCTGCCGTACACGGGTGGCACGGATGCAGATCTCCGGCTCGATGCCGAGGCTGCATTGCAACGCAACGAGGTCAAGGCCTTGGTTGCCACGACGGCGTTGGGCATGGGATACGACAAGCCCGACCTCGCCTTCGTCGTGCACTTCCAGGGGCCCGGGTCGCCGGTCGGCTACTACCAACAGGTCGGGCGGGCAGGTCGCCAGCTCGGTGCGTCGACCGGGGTGCTGCTGCGCGGCGTCGAAGACAGCGACATCCAGGACTGGTTCATCTCGACCGCATTCCCTGGCGAGCAGAACGTTGATGAGGTGCTGGCCGTCTTCGATCTGGCAGCCGGTCCACTGACGATGGATCGCATCCTCGAGCAGGTCAACATGAAGCGTGCTGACCTCGAACTGGTGCTGAAGCAACTGACCGTCGAAGGCGTGCTGCGACGGCTCTCCGGCCTCACCTACGAGCGCACGTTGAAAGCCTGGACATACCCGACACAGCGAGTCGCCGACACGACCGCCGACCGCCGGCGCGAGCAGCAGCAGATGAGTGAGTATGCCGAAACCTCCGGATGCCGCATGGTGTTCCTGGCGACCGTGTTGGACGATCCCGCGCCTGCCGATTGTGGGATCTGTGACAACTGCACGGGAGTGAAGAACGTCGTCGACCTCGACGATGCCTTGGTCGCCGAGGCGCAGCGCTTCATCCGTCGTGGCTACGTGGTGATCGAGCCGCGCAAGAAGATCGGCGGCAAGAAGCTGAAGGCCGAGCTCCGTGTGGAGGAGGGTCGCGCCCTGTGCATGTGGAACGACGCCGGCTGGGGCACGCTCGTTTCGAAGGGGAGGAGTGAGGGACACTTCGACGACCGCCTCGTGCGAGCACTCGTCGAGATGGTGGGCGAGTGGGCACCGACTCCGAAGCCGACGTGGCTGACGTACGTTCCGTCGCTGCGGCGGCCCGGTCTCGTCGCCGACCTGGCGCAGCGTGTCTCGGTGGCACTCGAGATCCCGGTGATCGAGCTCGTCGAGAGGACGCGCAACGCGCCGCCTCAGAAGCAGATGAGGAACTCCGCTCACCAGGAGTCGAATGTTCACCAAGCCTTCCGGGTGGTCGGCGCGCCGCTGCCCGAACCGGTGTTCCTGATCGACGACCTCGTCGACTCGCGGTGGACCATCACCGAGGTCGGAAGCCTGCTGCGCGAGGCAGGCTCGGGGCCGGTTGTCCCCCTTGTCCTGGCATCGCTGCTGGGGCGAGACTGATGACCGTGACCGACACGTCGCTGGCAGCACTGCTGCTGACGAATCGCATCGTCGACGTCGACGTCAAGCCACTCTCGTCGAGCGAGTTCTGGACGCTCTGCCGATCCGTCGAAGACCCCTCGGTGTTGGTCGGAGCATCGGCGGAGTCCATCGCCGGACTGTCGGATCTCCCGCTCGACGGCGCCGAACGCATCTCCAAACTGCTCAGCGCGGGAACCGCCTTCTCGTTCGAACGCGAGCGGTTGGAGGAGGAGGGCATTCGGGTCGTCTCAGCGTTGGACGATGCGTTCCCCTCACGCCTTCGCGATCGTCTGGGCGATGCGTGCCCGGCGTTCCTGCTCGTGGCCGGTCCGATTGGGTTCCTCTCGACGCAGGCGGTCGGGATCGTGGGTTCGCGCGACGCCTCCGACGAAGCGCTCACGATCGCCGCGTCGGCTGCGAATCAGGCCGCGAGCGTCGGACGCGCAGTCGTCAGCGGGCTGGCGCGAGGCATCGATCAGGCCGCAATGGCTGCAGCACTCGACGCCCGAGCACCAGTCGTCGGCTTTCCGGCCGAAGGCCTTCGAGTGGTCGGGCGCACCGCTGAGATCCGCAGACGAGTCCATGACGGCGAGCTGTGCATGGCCAGCCCGTACGGCCCGGCGATGCGGTTCACCGCCGGTAACGCCATGGGCCGCAACAAGCTCATCTACGCCCACGCCGACATCACCCTCGTCGTGTGCTCCGACCTCGGCTCGGGCGGTACCTGGGAGGGCGCCCGCGAGGCGATGCGTCGCAACTTCGGCCGCGTCGCGGTGTGGATGGGTGAGGGCTCAGGGCCCGGAAACTCGAAGCTCGTCGAGGCCGGAGGCACGGCGATCACCGACCTGCACGACCTGCTCGAGGTGGAGGCAGCGGCGGTCCCACCGGAGCAGACCTCGTTGTTCGAGTAGGTGGGAACCGAAGAGGGGGTCGCCGCATCGGGCGACCCCCTCGGGCTCACGATCTCGGCGCCGCTTACGGCGTGAGGTCCATCTTGCCGCCACCCTTGCCAAAGTTGCATTGATTCCGCTCGTTGTCGAACAGCGTGTTGTTCGATGCCTTCACTCCGCCGGCCTCGAAGAACAAGATGCCGCAGGCGACGTCGGATTTGGGGGTGTACCAGTTGCCGGTTGACGTGTTGCCGTTGACGAACGCCGTGGCGCCGAAGCCGACCTGGATGCCGTTCTGGGCGATGTAGTCGATCTTCCCAGACCCGGTCACCGTGTTGTTGGTGATCATCGCGGCCACGTTTCCGTTGGCCACGATCCCGGTCTTCTGGTAGTCGCTGATCGTGTTGCCGGAGATGGCGACCATCTTGATCCCTGGGTGGGTGCCGTCGAAGGGGATATTGCGCACTTCGATGGCGTTGCCCTCCTGGCAGCCACTCTGACCCTGATTGATCCCGACCACCGTGTTGTGGGTGATCGAGCCGGAAGCACCGTCGAACAGGATGCCGCGCAGGCGGTCGACCCCACCGTCACAGGCGTCGGCGAGTTGAGACGCCGTCACCGTCACGTTGGTGACGTTGGCTCTCGTCCCTGCGTTCGCCACGACGGCTCCCAGGAAGTGACCACCGACCGGGTCGACAGCGGTGATCGAATGGCTGTTGCCGTCGAGGGTCGTGTTGTCGGGGACGAGGATCGTTTGGTCTGTCGTGCAGTCGTTCAGCAGCGTGATCGTGCTGCCGGTTGTGCTGAAGAGGCAGTCACTTCCAGTGGTCGATGCCGTCAGGCTCACTGCTGGCGTGTATGGCGCCCAGTTGGTGTCGCGTCGTAACGTTCCGACTCCGCCCAAGCCTCCGTCGGTGTAGTTGCCTGGCGTCATCGTGTTCCAGAAGGCCGCGCCCGGTTCGACGTCGGTGCCGACGGTCGGGGCGGCTGTGTTCAGACCAACGTTGAGTGACTCGTACGGACCGGGCAAGCCGATCGGGTGAGCCCCCCACGTGTTCGTGTTGTAGGCGATGCCGTAGATGATCTCGTTCGGCACCGTCCCGATCGTGCTGAGGTCGAACGTGACATTGAACGCCAAGCCGTTGTAGCACGTGTTGTCAGTCGAGGAGAACCACTTCGTGGCACCGACGCCGCAGTTGGCGGGATCGGCTTCCGGGCGCCACGGGATCGTGACGGTCTCGGTGACCGAACCGATCAGCGTGCCCACCGCAGGCACCAAGGTGGAGTTGTCGACGCTGTAGACGTTGAAGGTGATCGGGTGCGTCCAACCGCTGGCGGGGAGGACGGGATAGTCGCTCGCCATGGCCCAGTCACTCATCGTGACGGTGGCGGAACGCAGTACGCGGTTGGTGCCGGCGAGTTGTACGCGATCGCCGAACTCGGCGGTCTGGGTTGCCTGGAAGCCCAGGCTCGGGAGGTTCCCTGGAAGCGGGGTGACGGTGGCGTCGAACACGACGGAGTCGGCTGCCGGCACAGCGGCGCTGGCAGGTGGGGCGACGGCGAGGGAGAGCAGGCCGAGCACGGCCACTGCGCCGACCGCGGCAATGCGTTGATGGGGGAACTGAAATTTCATGACGCGAACTCCTTGGTCCGATTCGGTGTGAATGGACGGGATGGGTTCGCCGGTCGACCATCGCGGGCAAGCGACCCAACAAACGCCCACGACTCAGTGCTCCGTCGCCGTCAAGTGTGCGCACGAGACGCGTGTCGATCCTCGGGACCTTCGGCGCTGTCCGGGGACACGGGCCAGTAGGGTTCGCATGTCGTCGGATCCGCCGGTTCTGCCGAGGGTAGGGGGTCACCCGTGGACGTGTTGTCGTGGCGAGAGGTCGACATGGCAGGCGTGACGCTCGCCGGTCTCGGTGCCGGATATGCGATGGCGCTGGCGGGGCTGTGGGCTGGTCGGGTGCCGGGTCTCGCGGCGATCGACATCGCCGACTACGGCCGCCGCTACATGGTCTCCGACCGTCCAAGCGCGTGGTTGCTGGGCCTCGCTTCGCACCTCGCCAACAGCTTCCTGCTCGTGCTCGCCTGGGCGACCATCATCGAGTCGAACCTGCACTGGGCGCGCTGGCTCGAAGGGCTCGTGTGGGGTGAAGTGCTCGCCGTCGTGCTCGCCGGCGCGACGGTCGCGCCACTGAGCGGACAGGGCTTCATGGGATTGCGCTCCGGCAACGCCAGGTTCGCGGCGACGAACGTGTTGATCCACGGGCTGTTGGGCGTGCTCGTCGGTGTCATCTACACCGTTCCCCGATGAACGGGTGGCGCACCGCTCATCCCGTCGAGATCCTGCATGGCGGTGGCGTCGCCCTGGCATGTGGGCTCGACGGCAGCATGTCGGCCGATGAAATGCACGGGCTGTTCGCTGCTGACACGCGCGTGCTGTCGACGTATCGCCTCAGCCTCGGTGGCGTCGGCCTGGAGCTGCTGTCTCGAATGCGCGAGGGGCACGGCACTGCTCGCTGGCAGTTCCAGAACCGGCCGTTCCGAGTCGCCAACGGCGACATCGAGGCAGGCTCGATCTCCGTCGGCCTGCGTCGCCGCGTCAACGGCGCCATGCACGACGATCTGCAGATCACCTCCTACGTCGAAGGCACGCTGCGCGCCAGTGTGATCCTGCAGCTCGATGCCGACTTCGCGGACATCTTCGAGGTGAAGATGCAGCGATTGCCCCCGCACCTCGGCATCGGGCGCAGCGTGAATGCCAACGAGGTCAGGCTGGGTTACGAGAACCAGGGGTTCAAGCGAGCGTTGCTGATCTCGACCGACGGTCCGAAGCACCCTCCGTTGGTGGTCGGGTCGCAGTTGCAGTTCGACATCGAGCTCGACCACGGGGCGACATGGTCGTGTTGCCTGGAGATGTCTCCGGAAGTCGACGGTCGACGCATTGCATTCCTCGGCAACCCGCACAGCGACGAGGACCCACCTCCCGAGGCGGTCAGCATCGACTGCGCCGACACGCTCGGCTCGCCGTTCCGCCGTGGCTGCGCCGACCTCGACTCACTCACCATCAGCGACGGGGGTCCGCAGTACATTGCCGCCGGCGTGCCGTGGTTCCTCACGCTGTTCGGGCGCGACACGCTGATGACGTCGCTGATGACGGGGATGCTCGGGTCATCGACGGTGCGCGGAACCTTGACCGCAGTCGGCGCGCTGCAGGCGACGGTCGACGACGCATGGCGCGACGCCGAGCCCGGCAAGCTGCCCCACGAGATCCGCAGGGGTGAGCTCGCCTTCCACCACCTCATCCCGCACACTCCCTACTACGGCACGCACGACGCCCAGGCGCTGTACTGCCTGGCGTTGTGGAACGCGTGGCGCTGGACAGGAGACCGGCAACTGCTCACAGATCACCTCGACACGGCGCGCGCCGCGTTGCGCTGGTGCGAAGATCATGGCGACCTCGACGGCGACGGACTGCAGGAGTACCGCACCCGAAGTCGAGACGGTTACTACGACCAAGGATGGAAGGACGCCGGCGACGCGATCGTGCATGCCGACGGCCACATCGGCTCGCTGCCCCTGGCGACGGTCGAGCTGCAGGGCTACCTCTACGCCGCCCGCTTGGCGATGGCCGAGTTGTTCGAAGCCGATGGCGACACGGGCGAGGCCGAACGGCAACGACACGCGGCCGCTGCGCTAGCCGATCTCGTCGAGCAGCGCTACTTCCTCGAAGACGAGGGGTTCTACGCGCTCGCCCTCGACGGCGCAAAGCAACCACTGCGCAGTGTCAGCTCGAACCCGGGTCACCTCCTGTGGTGCGGCCTGCCATCCGCACGGCGTGCCGCTGCCGTCGCCGATCGCTTCCTCCAACCCGACATGGACAGTGGCTGGGGGTTGCGCACCTTGTCGTCGGCGAATCCCGCTTACAGCGCCCTCTCGTATCAACGCGGCTCGGTGTGGCCGCACGACACGGTGCTGGCCGCCGCGGGCATGTTCCGTTACGGGTTGCTCGATCAAGCCGCCGTCTTGTTGCGCGGCATCCTCGAGGCTGCGTGTGCGTTCGAGAACGATCGCCTGCCGGAGCTGTTCTGCGGGTTCGACCGCTCCGAGGGCCCGCCCGTTCCGTACGCGACCGCCAACGTGCCCCAAGCCTGGGCTGCGGCCGCCCCCGTGTTGGTCGCCCAGATCTTCCTCGGTCTCGTGCCCGACGCGCCTCGCCAACAATGCTTCCTCACACCGTGGCTGCCGGATTGGCTTCCTCGCTTGGAGGTCAACGGAATCGCCATCGGCAACGGCACGCTCGACGTCGTGATCTCGCGGACTGGGAACACCACGAAGGTCGATGTGGCGAACGGTGACGGCATCGAGGTCAGACTGGAACCCGTCGACGCGCCGCTGTGGGGAACGCCGCAGCGCAGCGACACTCCCTGACCGGATCGCCGGTGACCGCTCTAGGGTGAACGTCGCGGGATCAAGTCAATGAAGTCGAATGTGTGTCCCAGTGACAGTGAGTGATCGGTTTGAGGTGCCACGCGATTGAGCGCTGACTCCGCGTTCCTCATCGAGCGCGTTCCCCTCCCCGAATGGCTCGACGGGCTCGAGGCGACCGAAGTGCAGAACCTGTTCGGCGAGCAGGCCGAGTGGGGCTTCTCGATTCCGTGGATGAGTCAGGTCCTCGCCTCCCCCCGCTCGCTTCGGCCCATGCTCCAGGCACCCGCGCCGGGAGACCACCTCGGGCCGGGGGCGCTGGCATATTGGAGCTCACTGCTGCATCTGCTCGTCTACGGCTTCGGTTGGTCACAGCCAGGTCGCGGCTTGCGATGGTGGTACGAGGCCGGCAAGCCGGTCGATGATCCGAGACTGGCGCTCATCAGCGAGGTGTGGGATGCCGACGGGCAGCTCGACTGGTTCGCGGCGTGGTTGTGGACGACCGGCGAGTGTTGCTACCTCTACCGCCCGATCGGCTTCACCGAAGAAAGCTGCGCCGAGGTTGACTCAGACTGGCTCGAACGCGTTGAGGGTCGTATCGCCGAGTCGCGAACGCCATCCCCCTACGGCGGTGGGTCCGACCCCCTGCACTTGACTGCTCATATCGACGGACCATTGCAACGTCGTGTGCGCGGCCGCAGCCAACTCACGTTGCATCCGACGGGCAGGCGAACCGCCGCATTCGCGGTCGACTCGATGACCGGTTGGTACCGCGCTCTCGCCGAAGATGCCGGATCACTGCCCGGCGACGACGCCGGGCGATCGTGGGATGTCGACGTCGTCGTGCGTCCCGTCGGCTGGCTCGGTACGTTCCGCCGATCGCGCTCGACCGGGCTGTGGTACGCCGGTCGCCACCGCAATCACCTCGTCGGCAACTGATGATCTCCGGATACGACGTGATCGGTGATGTGCACGGTCACGCCGACAAGCTCGAAGGGCTGCTGAAGCAGCTGGGATACAACGACTGCAAAGGCACGTGGGCGCACTCGGAGCGGAAGGCCATCTTCGTCGGCGACCTCATCGACCGTGGCCCGGCTCAGAAGCGAACCCTTGATCTTGCACGCGCCATGGTCGACGCAGGCAGCGCCCAGATGGTTCTTGGCAACCACGAGTTCAACGCCATCGCCTGGGCGACTCCCGATCCCGAGGTTCCGGGTGAATTTCTGCGTCCGCATTCTCGAATGGTCGGTGTTCGCAACCGTCGTCAGCACGAGGCGTTCCTATCTGCAGTCGGCGAGGGTTCTTCCGCGCACCGCGACTACATCGCCTGGTTCCGGTCGCTGCCGTTGTGGTTGGATCTCGACGGACTTCGAGTCGTCCACGCCTGCTGGAACCATGCGGCGATGGACGTTCTCACACCGTGGCTGAGCGCCGACGGGTCGATCACCTATGCGCTGATGGTCGAAGGGAGCCGCAAGGGTTCTGCTGAATACGAGGCGATCGAGATCGTTCTCAAGGGCCCGGAGATCGAACTGCCCGAGGGCGTGGTCTATTGCGACAAGGACGGACTCGAGCGCACGAAGGCCCGCCTGCGGTGGTGGCATGCCGATGCCACAACGCTTCGTCGCGCTGCTGAGATTCCTCCCGATGCGACGAGCCCCGATGGCAGCCCGTTCCCAGAACTTCCCGACACGCCGTTGGGCGATGGTGTGAACGCTCCGTACACCGACAACGTCCCAGTGATCTTCGGGCACTACTGGCGCACGGGTCCATGCCCCGACGTCACCTCGATGACCGCGTGCATCGACTACAGCGCGGCGACAGTCGGCCCGTTGGTCGCGTATCGCTGGAACCACGGAGACAAGGTGCTCGCGCCCGAGCACTTCGTCTCGTTCCCGGATGCGTGACCCGAGACCTCAGTGCTCAATCCGGCGGGCGGGACGTAGAACATTTCGTTTGGTGACCGGCGTCCTCGCTGAACTGGGCAGCCCCGGAACGCTACGTACCGTTCTGGGGCTGCGCGGTTCGCCTTGGCTCGGCCGCTTCGACCACCAACGTCGCCGGACCGAGACGGAAACCATACGAATCTGGCCGGTGTGGGCCGGCGACCACTCTCCGTAGACCAAATTCCGGTTTCTTGTAGGAATCGGAACAAACCGACCAATTCCTAGAATCTGGCAAGGAATTGGCGATTCCACCCGCTACACCGAACGTTCTACACGTGGGAATTTTCACGTAGAAATGGCGGCGTTCACAATGTTTGCGCACCTTCTATCAGCGCGTCTGGCCACGGCCGGAGAGGCCTGCCTCGCGGTCATCGCGATGGCGACGGCCTCGACCATCACCCTCGCCCCGGTCGCCTCGGCCGCAGTGACGTCACCGACAGTGGTGACCTGCAGCGCGATCTGCTACGTCGACGCGACGAACGGCAACGACGTGTTCGGCGGCGACACCGCAACGAGCGCCAAGAAGACGATCCAGGCCGCGATCGACGCCGTCGATGCGGAGGGCCAGGTCCGCGTGCTTCCCGGTAACTACCACGAGGTTGCGCCGAACAGCGCGCCGACGACCATCGGCGGCACCTACCAGTTCGGCCTCTTCTTCGGTTCGGCCAAGCCCGGCATCAGCCTGATCGGTGTGACTGCGCAAGACGCGCAGATCGAAGACGCCAACGCGACGCTGGCAACCATCACGACCGATGCCACCAACAGCTTCGGCACCGACGGCATCTTCGTCGAGGCCGCCGACACCACCATCCAAGGTGTGAAGATCGGCCCCAACGATTCCGGCGACAACAAGACCATCGAGGTCGTCGCCGACAACTTCATGCTCCGCTACGCAGCGACCGCGATCCCGAACGGCGGCGGCGCGATCTACATCGACGACTTCTCCGCGAAGGGCGACGTCGTGAAGAGCTACCACATCCTCCAGAACGCGTTCCTCGACGGAACCAGCGTCGACATCGCCAGTGGCGCCGGCAGCACTGGCCCGGTCGTCGGGCGCCAGATCACGGGCAACACCTTCGATCTCGGTAACAACGGGTTCAACGCGATCAGCTTCAACGGGTCCGGCGGTGTGCCGTGGTTCGTGAACCCGGTCGGCGGCGCGCTGATCAACGGCAACAGCTTCTCCAACAGCACCCAGTACATCCGGGCCCGCGGTGTGTACGCCGAGTCCCAGTTCGAGTGGGCCTCGTACTGGAACGACAACACCTTCGACAAGGCGACCATCGCCTTGGTGTCGACCGATCCGTTCGACGTGCGCCCGTACTCCTATAGCCCGTTCACCAACGTTCGTCGCATCGGCGCAACGATCCAAGCGACCCTCGACAACGCCCTCGCCGGCGACACGGTGCTCGCCAAGGCAGGCACCTACAACGAGGCCGTCAGCATCACCCGGCCCGTCACCTTGCAGGGAGACGGCGCAGGCGCCACCATCGTGAAGGGCAATGACACCGGCAACGGAATCGGCATCGCCTCCAGCGTCAGCGACGTCACCGTTTCGGACCTCACCGTGCGGGACTTCGACAACGGCGTGGCACTTGTGGCCGGCGGCGGAACCCAACAGAACCTGACGTTCGCAAACATGGAGTCGGTCAGCAACGACCTGCACGGCATGTTCCTGCCGGGTGCTGCCCTCGACAACGTCAGCCTGACGAGCGTGAACTCGTCCGACAACGGCCTGCCCGGTTCGGTTGGGCGCGGCGTGTACTTCACCGACGGCACCAAGACCAACGTCTCGATCACCGGCGGAACGTTCGATCGCAACGCCCTCGTCGGAATCGACCTCAACGATGGCAGTGCCAGTGGCATCACGATCGCCGAGAACCAGGTTGTCGGCAACGGCGACTCCGGTATCGGCGTGCTCGGTGCCAAGGGCCCCGGCGCCAACCTGATCGACAGCAACACGGTGACTGACAACGGTCGCTTCGGCATCGAGATCAAGGTCCCCACCGGCAACGGCCAGGCCAGCGGGCCCGGCAGCGTCGTGGTGAGCAACAACGCCGTCACCCGCACCATCGCGGCCATCGGCGCTCGCGACTACGCCGGCATCGCCGTGTTCCGCCGTGCAGCTGGCCCGCTGAATGCGGACCAGCCGAGCGGCGTCGTGGTCAATGACAACGTGGTCTCCGGCTACCACCGCAAGTCGGTCGGATCGACCGGCGACGGCTTCGGCATCGTCGTCGAGGGTCTCGGTCACGTCGTCACGGGCAACATCGTCTCCGACAACGACATCGACATTCAGATCCAGTCGAACAACACCGACACCAACGACCAGAACACCGCGTACTTCGACCGCGGCAGTGCCTCGGCATCGAGTGCCGTGATCAACGGCAACACGATCCTCACCAGCACGGCCGCCGACCTTCGCAACGTGGGCGCGCCGATCACCGACGCCACCTGCAACGCCTACGACAACGCGACGGGGCCGGCAGCGTCGAAGATCGTCGGCCTCTTCGTCACCGTGCCCTTCTACGCCTCGCCGAACATGGCTGCGCCGTGCGGCATCCCCACCGCAGCGACGGCGACCGCCGGCGATTCATCCGCCGACGTGTCGTGGACGGCACCGGCCGTCGAGAGCGGTCCAACGATCACGGGCTACCTCGTGACAGCGAGTCCTGGCGGTGCGACGTGCTCCACTTCGGCTGCGCTCACCTGCACCGTGACTGGCCTCACCAACGGCATCGCCTACACGTTCACCGTGCAGGCGACCAACGCCCAGGGCAGTGGCGCATCCTCCGCCCCGAGCGCGCCGGTCACCCCGTTCGCCGTGGCGTCGGAGGCTCCTCCCGGAACCCCCGACTTCAACCCGATCGACCCGCAGCGAGTGTTCGACACCCGCGCCGGGCAGAGCCCCAACGCATTGCGCACGGTCGCCAAGACCCAAGTCGGCGGCGCCAACATGCTGGAGGTCAAGATGACCGATCTCGCCGGCTTCGTCCCGGCGCTCGGCGTCGGCGCGGTGTCGCTGAACGTCACGGTCACCAACCCCACGGACGCAGGCTTCGTCACGGTCTACCCGTGTGGTGTTCGTGACCTCGTCGCCAGCGTCAACTACCTCGCCGGTCAGACGGTTTCCAACGCCGTGATCGCCCCGGTCTCGGCAACGGGAGCGGTGTGCTTCTTCAGCAACGTGCCGGCCGACGTCGTCGTCGACATCAACGGTTGGATGGCGGGTGGCCGCGGCTTCACCGGCATCTCGCAGAAGCGCATCTTCGATACGCGGCCCGGCAACAGCCCGGATGCGTTGCTGACAGTGCAGAAGACGCCGATCACCGGCGGCACGGCCGTGCAGGTGCACGTCACGGGCGTGGCCGGCGTTCCTGCCGGTGTCGGCGCAGTGTCGCTGAACGTCGGCGCGACCAACTCGGTCGCCGGAGGGTTCATCACGGTGTATCCCTGCGGAACGCGAGACCTGGTCTCGAGCGTGAACTTCGCTGCCGGCGAAACGGTGTCGAACGCGGTCATCGCCACGGTGTCGGCGGATGGCAACGTCTGCTTCTACAGTTCGGCCACGGCCGATCTGGTCGTCGACATCAACGGCTGGTTCTCCGCAACGTCCGACTTCACCGGCGTCACACCGACCCGAGTGTTCGACACTCGTGCCGGTGAGAGCCCCGACGCGGTCCGCACCGTCGCCAAGGCCAAGATCGGCGGAGCGGTCACCCTCGAAGTGAAGATGACCGACCTCGTCGGCCGGGTCCCCGCCACCGGCGTCAGCGCCGTGTCGTTGAATGTCGTGGCCACCAACCCCGACGCCGCCGGCTTCGTCACGGTGTACCCGTGCGGCGCACTCAACCTGGTGGCCAGCCTCAACTACGCGGCCGGCCAGACGGTCTCCAACGCCGTGATCGCCCCGGTCTCGGCAACGGGAGCGGTGTGCTTCTACAGCATGGTGACGACCGACATCGTCGTGGATCTGAACGGTTGGTTCAGTACCCGCGCTACGTTCTGATGTGTTCGTGACGCATTGCTCGGCCCCCGGCTGGGGTTGGGCAGTGCGTCACGGCATTTTGAAGTCGACCGGGATCAGCACCGACTCGATCACCAGGATCGTGCCGTTGGTTGCTCGGCCGGCCTTGGTCACGCTCAAGCCGTTGATCGTCGGCAACTTGGTGGTCGCCTGCAGCGCGATCGTGGATCCTTCCACGGAGGTCACGAAACCGGCGGTGACGTCTTGCGTGGTCACTCGCGCATTGATCAGGTGGTAGTTCAGCAGGGCGGTCAGCGACTCCGGGCTGTTGGTGATCCGGTCGAGCGTGTCGGGGTCCATCTTGGCGAAGGCGTCGTTGGTCGGAGCGATCAGCGTGAACGGCCCATCGCCTTGCAACAGCGTGGTCATGCCGGCCACGTCGAGCAGGTGCAGCACGGTCGTCAACTTCGGCTCGCCCTGGGCGAGTTCGAGGATGCTCTTGATCGGCGCCGGAAGTGTGCTCGACGGCGTCGCCGCTGCGGTCGTGCTCGGCTGGGTCGCGCCCACGGTCGTGGTGGCGCCGACGGTCGTCGGCACGATGGCGATCGTCGTCGGCGAGCTCGATCCATCGGAGCCCCCGCATGCCGCGCCGAACACTGCGAGCAGACCGGTGAGCATGGCCACACGGCCACTGTTGCGCCTCGAACTCATTGGTGTCCCTTCCGTTGTCAGCGTTGAGACGCTATCGGGACGTGGTATGTGGGAGAAATAGCCCATATGGCCCAATTCCGTTGCGAGAGCACCGCCTCACCCCGAGGTGTTGGGCCACGCACCCCGAGGACCTGGCGCGGCCCAGATCGCCCGAGCAGACCCACTCAATTGATCGTCGACGTCAGCGGCTACCTTCCGAGCTGATCTCCCGCAGCGTTGTGGCGAGCCGCTCATGTCCCCCAGAACGGATCGACCCGTCCCACGCTGCGGAAGTTGTCGTAGACGAGCAGGCGCAGATCCTCGAGGTCCATGCCGGACACTGTACGAATCGGCGTCGCTCGGTACGCTCGGCCGTTCATCGACGAAGGAGTGCACATGAGCTTGCTCGAACTTGGTCCCGACGAGTTGCTGTCAACGACGCGGGCCGTGCGCAAGCGGCTCGACCTCACCACGCTGGTGCCCGATGATCTCGTGCGCGAGTGCGTTGCCATGGCGTTGCAGGCCCCGTCGGGCAGCAACGAGATCTCGATGCGTTTCGTGGTCGTGCGCGACCCGGCGAAGATCGCCGCGATCGGTGGCGTGTACGCGCAGTGCTGGGCGATCTACGAGACGCTGCCCGGCTTCGCCGGTCGCATCACGCGCGACGTTGCCGAATTGCAGGCCCAACAGGATCGTGTGGTCGACTCCGCCACCTACCTGTCGCAGCACATGGGGGAGTGCCCCGCGTTGGTGATCGGCTGCACGACCTCGGGCCGCCTCGACGGTGTGGCTGCCGCGCACTCGGCGTCGGCACTCGGCAACATCCTGCCGGCGATGTGGAGCTTCATGCTGGCCGCCCGGGCGCGGGGGCTGGGCACGGCATGGACCACGATCCACTTGATGATGGAGCAAGCCGTCGCCGACATCGTCGAGATCCCCTTCGAGACGGTGCAACAGGTGTGCCTCACGCCCCTCGCGTTCACCAACGGAACATCGTTCAAGCCCGCCGTTCGACCCGATCCCGACACGGTGATCGACTGGCGCTGAGAGTGGGTGGAGTGTTTCGGGGTGTCCCAAGTGGGCGCCGGGAACTCCACAGGACCTAGCTACACGCAGAGCCCGTCCGGGCTCACGCCGCGCGCGCACAGGGTGCGACGCGACGCGCCGCCGGTCAGCGAGCCGTCGGGTTGCGGGCCGACGATGCCCACCTCGTACCACACGCCGGCCACCGAGTCGTCGCAGAACTGCCGCAACTCGATGAAGAACGGGCCGTCGCCCGGGCCGGTGGCGGGGAAGATGCGCGCCGTCGAGGCGCACTCATCGGTGCTGTCGGCTTCGTTGGCCAGCAACAGATCGGTCAACGCCTTCGCGTAGTCGAAGTTGTCGCGGCCGTCGGCCCACTGTGGCTCCAGGGCATGAACCTGCTCCTTCACATCCTCCGTCACCGGGCTCGGTATCGGCCACTGAGGCGACTGGCTCCACTGACCGGTCGCCGCGGCTGACCCCGCAATGGGCAGCACCAGCGTGCCTCCGGTCTCGGTGTCGATCAACATCGCCGGCGTCGCCTCGTTGTCTCCAAACTGTCTGGAGCTGGCGACGAGGTAGTCGCCATGATCGTCCAGGCTGTCGGCGCGGGTCGGCCCATTCGG
>JANPOJ010000473.1:0-4434 GCA_031427935.1 Ilumatobacteraceae bacterium
GCGGCTACCACGGGGGATCTCGATCACCACGTGGATGCAGCCGTCGCGCGGCGCCTTCATGGGTGCCGAGCGTAGGCGAGTCGCCGCCGTCGCGGCGCCGCAGGCGTGAATCCGTCGAGGTCGGCGCCCGTCGAAGCAGGCCCGGCGAGCCCCGTCGCGAGGGGGCGAATCGATCCCGGAATCCGCCCGTCCGTGCCGTAACGTTGCACGGATGGAGTTCCGGCGCATCACCAACCTGCCCCCGTACGTCTTCACGATCATCAACGGTCTGAAGGTCGAGGCACGGCGAGCAGGCGTGGACGTGATCGACCTCGGGTTCGGCAACCCCGACATCCCCTCGCCCCAGATCGCCGTCGACAAGCTCACCGAGGCGGCGCACATCTCCCGCAACCACCGCTACTCCGTCAGCCGTGGCCTGCCCAAGCTCCGCGAGGCTGCCGCGGCGTTGTACGAGCGCAACTGGGGCGTGCAACTGGATCCTGAGCTCGAGATCACCAACACGATCGGTTCGAAGGAGGGCTTCAGCCACCTGATGTGGGTGCTCCTCGACCGAGGCGATGCAGCCATCGTGCCCAGTCCCAGCTATCCGATCCACATCTACGGCCCGCTGTTTGCCGGTGCCGACCTTCGCCAAGTGCCAATGCGCCACCTCGCCGACCCGCGGGTGCAGGGCGACTTCACCGGTGACTTCTTCGACAGCCTCACCACTGCGTACGACGTCGGCTGGCCGAAGCCTCGCGTGCTGGTGATCTCCTTCCCGCACAACCCGACCGGCGCGGTGGTCGACCTCGACTTCATGCAGCGGGTCGTCGACTTCTGCCGTGAGCGGGAGATGATCGTGGTGCACGACTTCGCCTATGCCGACGTCGGCTTCGATGGGTACAAGCCGCCCAGCATCCTGCAGGCCGAGGGTGCCAGGGAATGCGCAGTCGAGCTGTACTCGATGACGAAGAGCTTCTCGATGGCCGGCTGGCGCTGTGCCTTCCTGGTCGGCAACAAAGAGGTCGTGCAGGCGCTGGTCAAGCTGAAGAGCTACCTCGACTACGGGGTGTTCCAGCCGGTGCAGATCGCCGCAACGGTGGCGATGAACGAAGCTGCCGACTACCCGGCCGAGGTGTGCTCGATCTACCAAAGCCGGCGCGACGCCCTGATCGACGGTCTCGGCCGCATCGGTTGGGACATCCCGAAGCCAAAGGGCTCGATGTTCGTGTGGGCCCCGATCCCCGAGGCGTACGCGGAGATGGATTCGGTCGAGTTCTGCTCGCACGTCGTGCGCGAGTGCGAGGTCGCCCTGTCGCCCGGCGTCGGCTTCGGGCCCGGCGGCGAAGGCTTTGCCAGGTTCGCCCTGATCGAGAACGAACGGCGGATCGCCCAAGGCATCCGCAACCTCAAGAAGGGCCTCCCCAAGCTCGGCTGACCCCGAGTGGAGTGTTCGAAGCCCACGTGGGTGCCTTGAAGCACTCCACTGGGCTAGCCGTACAAGGCGCGCACGTCGGGAGGGGGTTTGCCGTCGGGTGACGTGCAGGGGTTGTCGATGTGACCGCCGACAGTCATCGACTTCGGGCAGGGCTCGGAGAACAGAAACGTGATCCAGCGCGAGATGTAGTCCGCCGCGCCGAGCGCTCCGGTGGGTTGGTAGTGGATCCCGTCGGAGACGAACCACGAGCGCACCGGTTCGCTGTAGTCACGCCAGTCGGCGATGAACACGTCGGGGTAGTTGCCGGTCGCCACCTTTTGCAACAGGACCGCGTTGTTGGCGATGTACGACCCGTTGTTGTCGGTTCCGGCACGGGTCAGGCCGTCGCGGAGGCGGTAGTTCATCCAGACGATGCGAACCGCGCCCTTGGCCCTTGCCGCCGACACGATCAGGTCGAAGTTGGTGCCGAAGCCGTTGCTGCCCTCGTTGTAGCCCGTCCCGATCACGACCGCGTCGAACGATCCGGTCGCCCCTTGGATTGCTTCCAGCGCGGTGTTCGGCGTGTTCCCGGCCAGGCTGGGGCACGACGGTCTGACGAGTCGACGGCATGACTCACCGTCGAGCACATACGACATGCCGCTGAGTGCGTCGAATGCGTGCGAGTAGAACTTGATCCCCTCGAGCGACGAGTCGCCCATCAGGAGGACTCGTGGCACCGGCGGCGGAAGGGTCGGCGTGGCCTGCACCATCGTGCCGCGGCTCGCCGGAACGGCGGCTCCGGCACCGGGGTCGACGATCGGGAGTGCCGATGCCACCGATGCGCAAAGTAACGCCGCGCATGTGCCGATGGCAATACCGGCGCGGCGACTCACGGCGAGCTGATCCAGCCTCTCGATCGTTCGACGGCGCGTAGCCAGCTGTCGTGGGCGAGGTCGGTGAACGTGCGGTCCGGCTCCGGCTCGAACGTCGCGTCGAGCTCCCACCGATCGTTGATCGCTGCCAGCGAGGGCCACACGCCCTCGGCCAGACCGGCGAGATATGCCGCGCCGAGCGCGGTCGTCTCCTGGTCGATCGGGCGTTGCACGGCGACACCGAGCTGATCCGCTTGCATTTGCAACAACATGTCCATCACCGAGGCTCCGCCGTCGACGCGTAACGCGGCAAGGCGGGTTCCGCTGGCGTGTGCCATGGCCTCGACCACGTCTCGCGTTTGATACGCCATGGCCTCCACGACCGCTCGGGCGAGGTGAGCCTTCGACGTGCCACGGGTGATGCCGACGATGGTGCCGCGCGCATACGGGTCCCACCATGGGCTGCCCAGGCCGGCAAACGCCGGCACGACGAACACACCGCCGTTGTCGGGCGTGCTCGCTGCCAGCGGACCGATCTCGGCAGCAGATTCGATCAGCCCGAGCCCATCTCGCAGCCACTGAATGGCCGCGCCGGTCACGAAGATCGCGCCCTCCAGTGCGTAGGCAACCGTGCCGTCGGAGAGCTGCCAGGCAACGGTCGTCAGCATCCCCTCGGTCGGTGGGGGGCACGAGGCGCCGACGTTGAGCAACACGAAGCTGCCCGTGCCGTAGGTGTTCTTGGCCATGCCCGGAGTGAAGCATGCCTGCCCGAACAGGGCGGCCTGTTGGTCGCCGGCGACACCGGAGATGGGGATGCCGGCGGCACAACCGGACTCGGCCACGGTCACCCCGAAGCGTCCACTCGATGGTCGCACCGACGGGAGCGCGTTGATCGGTACCCCGAACAGATCGCACAGATCGGGCGACCATTCGAACGCGCGAATGTCGAACAGCATCGTCCGGCTGGCGTTGGTGACATCGGTGGCATGCACGGCGCCACCCGTGAGGTTCCAGATCAACCACGAATCGATCGTGCCGAGTGCCAGTTGGTCGTCGACGGGAATGTCGCGGTTGGCCAACAACCACTCGAGCTTGGATGCCGAGAAGTAGGGGTCGAGCACCAGTCCGGTGGTGTCGCGCACGAGTGGTAAGTGGCCGTTCTCTCGCAGCACCTCGCATCGATCAGCGGTGCGGCGGTCCTGCCACACGATCGCAGTGCCGTAGGGCTTGCCGGTACGACGATCCCAGGCGACCACCGTCTCGCGTTGGTTGGTGATGCCGATCGCGGCGACTGAATCCGCGCCGACTCGGCCGACCACATCGTTCAGCACCGACATGGTGACGGACCAGATCTCTTCGGCGTCGTGCTCGACCCAGCCGGGCTCAGGGTAGAACTGCGTGAACTCCCTGTAGGCGGCCACGACGTCGCCGCCGTCGGCGAAGATCGCCCGGCTGCGCACCCCGGTCGTGCCGGCGTCGATGGCGATCACGCAGCGTCGAGCATCACCAGCCATTTCGTTCACGGTACTCAGCGGCGGCGCTTCTTGGTGGACCGGTTCGGTCGCTGCGACGGACCGGTGCTGGTACGGCGAGTCGGTGCGGGGCGTTGCCGGGTGGCCTGCGCCTTGGCTGTCGGAGTGCTGACCAGCGCCCGTCGACGCTCGCGCGCCTCGCGGATCGACTGACGCTGGTAGCCGAACTTCGACAGGACCGCGACGAATGCAACGTAGAACACCATGCCGATGACGAGGCCGAGGAAGTCGCCGGGCCTGGGATGCTTCACCAAGAACGCGATCGCAAGCGCGCCGATGACGATGAAGATGGTTGCCTCGCGCAGCAGGCGCTTCCACGGGATCGGCCGATTCGCATCCCAAGCCACGTGCATCTCCTCCTTTTCGGTCGCCGTGGCCTAGCCTTTGCACACGTGCGTGTCGGCATTTTGACAGGTGGCGGTGATTGTCCGGGACTCAACGCGGTCATCCGGGCGATCGTTCGCAAAGGCGAGCTCAACTACGGCGACGAACTGATCGGGTTTCTCGATGCTTGGGACGGTGTTCGCGAACGCCGCACCATGCCACTCGACGTGCGCTCACTGCGCGGCATGCTCCCGAAGGGCGGCACCCTGCTCGGCACTCGACGCGGCAGTCCCTACGACGATCCGAGCGG
>JANPOJ010000474.1:0-5346 GCA_031427935.1 Ilumatobacteraceae bacterium
TATATTAAACTAGCCGGCGCCAAAAACTCCGGCCCTAGGTACATCCGACGTGTGTGTGCCCCGCTGGGGGTCCAAACTCTCGTCGCAGGGCGTATCAGACGTCGAGGAAGCGGCTGGCGGCAGTCGCCGAACCGACGGCACCGACGAAGGCACCGAGCAGGACCATGAAGATCACGACCCTGATCGGGTAGCCGTCGGTGACGACGAACCCACCCAGGCCCGCCGTCGACGGGAACTTGCGCACACCGGTAGTCCAGTCGGCGTTGCCCAACAGCAACAGCCCGCTGCCGAGCGCGGCCCCGGCGAGACCCTGCAGAAGACCTTCGAGCATGAAGGGCAATCGGATGAACCAGTTGGTTGCGCCAACCAACTTCATCACCTCGATCTCGCGGCGTCGGGCGAACATGGCCGTACGGATGGTGTTCCAGATCAACAGGATCGAGGCGAACAGCAACACGCCAGACATCACGTACGTTCGTACGCCGAAGAAGCCCTTGAGCTTGCCGAGCACGGTGATCTGATCGGACGGAAAGTCGGCGCTTCGTACGGCCGGCAAGGCGACGAACGAATCGCGGATGCTCAGCAACTGCACGATGCTCTGCTTGTCGACCGGTTCGACACTGAAGTACGACGGGATGTTCTTGTCGGACAGGAACTTCAGCGACTCAGGATCAGCAGCGAACAGCTTCTGCGCCTGGGCAAGCGAGCATTCGACCGAGCAGTATTGGACGTTCTTGATGATCTCCGGCCGGCTCTCGAGCGCTTGTTTGATCGTGGCTACGGCATCGTCGGCTGCACCGTTGTTGACGTAGACGATCATCTTCACGCCGCCGGTCCATTGGCTGAGCTGGTTGTCGAAGGCCTGCTGGATCAGCAACGTCATGCCGAACAGGAACAGCGACACCATCGAGGTGATCACTGCGGCGACGGTCAGCGTGAGGTTGCGGGTGAGGCTGGCCCACATCTCGCGCAGCGTGTATCGAAGGCGGGAGATCATTCGTACACGCCTCTGGCCTGGTCGCGCACGATGATGCCGCGATCGAGTTGGATCACGCGCTTGCGCATCATGTTGACGATCCTCTGGTCGTGGGTGGCCATCACCACGGTCGTGCCGGTCTTGTTGATGCGATCGAGCAGGCGCATGATGCCCTCGCCGGTGGCCGGGTCGAGGTTGCCGGTGGGCTCGTCGGCCAACAGGATCAATGGACGATTGACGAACGCCCTGGCGATCGAGACACGTTGCTGTTCGCCGCCGCTGAGTTGGTGCGGGAAGCGCTCCTGCTTGCCCGACAGACCGACCAGATCGAGCACCGCGGGCACCTGCTGGCGGATGACGTGCTTGGGCCGCCCGATCACCTCGAGGGCGAACGCGACGTTCTCGTGGACCGTGCGGTTCGGCAAGAGCTTGTAGTCCTGGAAGATGTTGCCGATGTTGCGGCGCAGGTGCGGGACCTTGCTGTCGCTCATCTCGTTGATGTTTCGCCCGGCGACCCAGACCGAGCCCTTCTCGGGCCGCTCCTGGCGGTTCATCATCCGCAGCAGCGTGCTCTTGCCCGACCCGGACGGACCGACCAGGAAGACGAACTCGGCCTTGGCGACGTCGAAGCTGGCATCACGAAGCGCGACGACCTCGGTCGAATAGCTCTTGGTGACATTCTCGAGTCGGATCATCGGCGTTTCTCCACGAACTGTTGCTGCAACCGCGGCCCCGCCCGAAGCCCGGGGAACACTAACCCGATCACTGTGCTTCTCGCCGTCGCCACCGTAGGTAGCCCTCCATGAACTCGTCGAGATCACCGTCGAGCACCGCCGTGACGTTGCCCGATTCGACCTCCGTACGCAGGTCTTTCACCATCTGGTAGGGCTGCACGACGTACGAACGGATCTGACTCCCCCAGCCGACCTGGGCCTGGTGACCGGCGATGCTGTCGAGCTCGGCCTCGCGCTCTTCTTCGATCTTGGCGGCGATCATCGTCTTCAACCGGCGCATCGCCTTCTCCCGGTTCTGCAGCTGGCTGCGCTCTTCCTGCGACGACGCCACCAGACCGGTGGGCTCGTGGATCAGGCGCACTGCGGATGAGGTCTTGTTGACGTGCTGACCGCCCGCACCGCTGGCGCGGAAGACCTCCATGCGGATCTCGGATTCGTTGACCTCGAGGTCGAGCTCGTCCATCACCGGCCACACCTGCACACCGGCGAAGCTGGTCTGCCGGCGGCCCTGGTTGTCGAACGGACTGATGCGAACCAGTCGGTGTGTACCACGTTCGGCGGTCATCAACCCGTAGGCGTAGCGACCGGTGAGGGTGAACTCGGCCGACATGATGCCCGCCTCGGCACCTTCGCTGAGCCCGTCGAGCTCGAAGTTGAACCCACGACGCTCGGCCCAGCGGCCGTACATCCGCAGCAGGATCTCGGCCCAGTCCTGGGCGTCGACGCCGCCGTCTTTAGCATTGATCTGCACGATGCAGTCGGCCTCGTCGTGCTCGCCGGTGAACAGGCTGCGCAGGTCGAGCCCGTCGAGCTGCTTGGTGATCGACCGCACCGCTGCATCGAGGTCGGGCTCTTGCGACGCGTCGTCGACCTCGCGTGCCAGTTCGTGCAGCACCTCGGCATCTTCGAGCTCGCCGGCCAGCTGATCGAACTGGTCGATATCGGTCTTGACGTTGGCGTACTCGGTGTTGATCTTCTTGGCTTCGTCCTGGTCGTCCCACAGGTCCGGCCGGGCGACCTCCTGCTCGAGCTCGACCAACCTGGCCCGGTTGGCATCGATCTTGAGATAGCCGTGAGCCTCGCCGAGGCGGCGGCGCAGTTCTTTCAGATCGTCGGAGTAATCACGCATCTACGAGCTTGCGCCGTGACACATCTTGAACTTCTTGCCGCTGCCGCACGGGCACGGGGCGTTGCGTGGGGTCTTCGACCACTCGTCCTTGACGATCGTCTGCTGCCTGACCGGTGCCTGCGCTGCCTGGGCGGCAACAGCCGGGTCGATCTCGCCACTGGCCGCCGCCGATTGCGCTGCTGCAGCGAAGCCGCCGGGCTGCACGTTGTCGCTGGAAGTCTGCTGCACGTTCTGCACCGTCGGCGCCGGGACGTCGTTGCGGATGACCTGCACGTGCATCACGTACTTGACGAAGTCCTGGGCGATGCCCTTCATCAGACTGCCGAACATCTCGTAGCCCTCGCGCTGCCATTCGACCAGCGGATCCTTCTGCCCGACCGCACGAAGGTTGATGCCTTCCTGCAGGTAGTCCATCTCCTCGAGGTGCTCGCGCCAACGCTGGTCGATGATCCGCAACATGACCTGTCGTTCGACATCGCGCATGACAGGCGGGGTCAGTTCGGCTTCGCGCTTCTCGTAGTACGCCGACGCATCCGACATCACGAGGTCGTACATCTCGTCGGTCTCGTGGCACTTCTCGAGCTGGCCTTCGCTGATGTCGCTCGGCCAGAACGTCTTCAGTTCCAACACCAGACCATCGAGGTCCCATTCGTCGGTGGCGACGCTGGCGCAGTGGGTCTCGATCAGCGAGTTGACGGCCTCAGCCAGGTACTCCATGGCCGCAGTCTTGAGATCGGCACCCTCGAGGATCTGATCGCGGCGCCGGTAGATCACCTTGCGCTGCTCGTTCATCACCTCGTCGTACTTCAGCACGTTCTTGCGGATCTCACCGTTGCGCTGCTCGACCGTGGTCTGAGCCCGCTCGATGGCCTTGGTCACCATCTTGGCCTCGATCGCCTCGTCGTCGGGAAGGGCGCGGCCCATCACCCACGACAGGGCACCGGTGGCGAACAATCGCATCAACTCGTCGTCGAGGCTGAGGTAGAACCGGCTCTCGCCGGGGTCGCCCTGACGGCCAGAGCGGCCACGCAACTGGTTGTCGATGCGCCGGCTCTCGTGCCGCTCGGTGCCGAGCACGTACAGGCCGCCGAGGGCGCGAACCTGGTCGCCTTCGGCCTTGCACTCGCTCTTGAACTCGGCCAACAACTGGTCGTAGCGAGCCAGCGCCGCGGTGCGCGCCGCCTTGAACTCGTCGGGCATCTCGTCGATCGGCAGCGGCAGCGCGAAGTCGTCGACGAGTACGTCGGGATCGTGACCTTCCTTGACCACCTCGTGACGCGCCAGGCCTTCGGGGTTGCCGCCGAGGATGATGTCGACGCCACGGCCGGCCATGTTGGTCGCGACGGTGACGGCATTGAGCCGGCCCGCCTGCGTCACGATCATGGCCTCACGCGTGTGCTGCTTGGCGTTGAGCACCTCGTGAGGAACACCCTGCTTCTTCAACAACTGCGACAGGTGCTCGCTCTTTTCGACACTGATCGTGCCGACCAGCACCGGCTGACCACGCCCGTACTTCTCGGCGATGTCGTCGACGACGGCGCCGAACTTCGACTGCTCGCCCTTGTAGATCAGGTCTGCCTGGTCGTTGCGGACCACGGTCTGGTTGGTGGGGATCGGCACCACGGCCAACTGATAGGTCCCCATCAGCTCGGCGGCCTCGGTCGCTGCGGTACCGGTCATGCCGGCGAGCTTGTCGTACATGCGGAAGTAGTTCTGCAGGGTGATCGTGGCGAGCGTCTGGTTCTCTTCTTTGATCTTCACGCCCTCTTTGGCTTCGACGGCCTGGTGGATGCCTTCGCTCCAGCGGCGGCCATCGAGCACGCGACCGGTGAACTCATCGACGATCTTCACCTCGCCGCCTTGGATGATGTAGTCCTTGTCGCGCTTGTACAGCTCTTTGGCCTTCAAGGCGACCGACAGCTGGTGCACCAGGTTCTGCTGCACCTCGTCGTACAGGTTCTCGATGCTCAGCGACTGCTCGACCTTCTCGATGCCTGCTTCGAGCGGCACGACCACGCGCTTGTCTTCTTCGACCTCGTAGTCGACGTCACGCTTCAGCGATCGAACGATGGATGCGAACCGGTAGTACAGCTTGGCTGCGTCGGCAACGCGTCCGCTGATGATCAGCGGGGTTCGGGCCTCGTCGATCAGGATCGAGTCGACCTCGTCGACGATCGCGAAGTTGTGGCCGCGCTGCACCTTGTCGGCCAACGTGGTGGCCATGTTGTCGCGCAGGTAGTCGAAGCCGAACTCGTTGTTGGTGCCGTAGGTGATGTCGCAGGCGTAGTTGGCCCGCTTCTCCGACGGGTGCTCTTTGAAGCCGGGGATGATCAACCCGACGTCGAGCCCCATCCACTTGTGGATGCGACCCATCCACTCGGCGTGGAAGCGGGCGAGGTAGTCGTTGACCGTGATGAGGTGCACGCCCTTGCCACCGAGACCGTTGAGGTAAGCGGGCAGCGTGCTGACCAGTGTCTTGCCTTCGCCGGTCTTCATCTCGGCCACCC
>JANPOJ010000475.1:0-5312 GCA_031427935.1 Ilumatobacteraceae bacterium
ATCGAAGGGCTACGCCCGCGAGGTGGCGACCGCACTCGGCCTGCCATCGCCTCGCCACTTGGCGACGACGTCGAAGGACGTGGCCGTGGCGTGGTGGCACTCGCTCGGTGCACCGGTCGTGGTCAAGCAGGACGGTCTGGCAGCGGGCAAAGGCGTGGTCGTGCCGGGCAGCGACGCCGAGACCCTCGAGGCCATCGCTGCGCTGAGTGCTCTCGGCCCGATCGTGGTCGAAGAACGCCTCAGCGGTCCCGAGTGCAGCCTGATGGCGTTGTGCGACGGAAAGGTTGCTCGCCCGCTTCCGATTGCCCAGGACCACAAACGGCTCGGCGAAGGCGACACGGGACCCAACACCGGCGGCATGGGCGCCTACGCGCCGGCACCGACGGGGTACGACGCCGACACGCTGACGGCGACCTTCATCCAACCCGTGATCGACCACCTTGCCGCAGCCGGGACGCCGTACATCGGCGTGTTGTACGCCGGGCTGATGCTGACCGCTGACGGCCCGCGGTTGATCGAGTTCAACTGCCGCTTCGGTGATCCGGAGGCTCAAGCCGTGCTGCCGCTGCTGGACTCCGATCTCGCCGAACTGGCACTCGCGTGCTGCAACGGGACGCTCTCCGATTCGTTGCTGACGATCCGCGATGGCGCCACGTGCACCGTGGTCGCCGCCGCACCGGGCTACCCCGCGTCGCCGATCGTCGGGCAGGCGATCAACGGTCTCGAGCCCGATCTCGACTTCGGGCACGATGCAGAGGCCATCGTCTCACTCGCCGGTACGGATGGTTTTGCGGTCACCGGTGGTCGCGTAATGGCGGTCACCGGCGTCGGGCCGTCGTTGGGCTCCGCACGGGAGAACGCGTATCGACGCATGGCTGCCATCCACTTCGACGGCATGCAGGTCCGTAGCGACATCGGCTGGCGCGCGACCGGAGCGACGTTGACGTCGTATGCCGCGACCGGAGTCGACATCGACGAAGGCACGCGAGCGGTCAACCACATGAAGCGTGCTGTCGAGCGCACGCACGGTCCCGCGGTGCTACGCGGTGTCGGCAGCTTCGGTGGCGCGTTCAGCGGTAAAGCGATCAAGGCGATGGACGAGCCGGTGCTCGTCGCGTCGACCGACGGAGTCGGCACGAAGGTGGAGCTCGCCGCCCGGCTCGGTCGGTACCGCGGGGTCGGCTGCGACATCGTCAACCACTGCATCAACGACGTCCTGGTGCAAGGCGCCCGACCGCTGTTCTTCCTCGACTATGTGGCCTCCAGCAAGATCCATGCCGAGCACGTCGCCGAGGTCGTCACGGGCATGGCCGAGGCCTGCGAAGCGGCGGGTTGCGCCCTGTTGGGGGGCGAGACCGCGGAGATGCCCGGCGTGTATGCGCCAGGCGCGTTCGACATTGCCGGCACGCTGGTGGGGGTCGTCGAGCAACGAGACATGCTGCCTCGTGGCGGACTTCGCGTCGGCGATGTGTTGATCGGTGTCGCTTCCAACGGTCCGCACACGAACGGCTACTCGATGCTGCGCAAGATCTTCGAGTGGCTGCCGATGCACGCGACGCCGCCGGGCTTCGACCGCACGATCGGCGAGGCGCTCCTCGTCCCGCATCGCAGCTATCTCGACGTCTTGACCCCGGCGCTGGCCGACGATCGGGTCAAGGCGCTGGCGCACATCACCGGCGGTGGTCTGCCCGAGAACCTGCCTCGGGTGCTCCCCGACGATTGCGACGCCACGATCGACCTCGGTTCGTGGCCGGTTCCCCCGCTGTTCCAGCTGGTTCGCGACGTGGCGACGCAGCTCGACACCTACGAGCTCTACCGCACGTTGAACATGGGCGTCGGCATGGTCGTGGTCTGCGCAGCGGCAGATGTCGATGCGGTGCAGCACCTGATCGACGAACCAACGTGGGTCATCGGCCGGCTGACGGCCGCTGAGGGCTCCGGAACTCGGGTGCGGTTGCAATGACACGTCTCGTCGTGCTCGCCTCGGGAACCGGGACCAACCTGCAGGCCATCCTCGACGCCTGTGGCGATGGCCGCCTTCCTGCGGTGGTCGCGGCGGTGATCTCCAACAAGCCGGGCAGCGGTGCGTTGCAGCGTGCCGCCGATGCCGGGGTGCCGTTCGTTCACGTTGCGCCACATCTGGGTGAGCCGCGGCCCGACTACGACGCCCGGCTCGCCGACATCGTCAGCGGCTTCGATCCCGACTGGGTCGTGCTGGCCGGCTGGATGCGGGTGCTGTCGATGAGCTTCCTCGGCTGGTTCCCCGGCATGGTCGTCAACCTGCATCCGGCGCTACCGGGCGAGTTGCCTGGCGTCGACGCGATCGAACGGGCCTGGCACGAAGCCCAGGCAGGGCACCGCGATCACACCGGCGTGATGGTGCACCTCGTGCCCGACGAAGGCATCGACAACGGCCCGGTCCTGGCTACAGCCACGGTCTTCATCCATCCCGCAGACACCCTCGAGAGCCTTGCCGATCGAGTCCATCGCGTGGAGCACCGCCTACTCGTCGAAACTCTCGCTACCTTGTGCACGACAGGAGCAAACGCATGAGCAACCACGAATTCTTCGACCGTTTCGAAGCCCTCACATTCGATGACGTCGTCATCGTCCCCGGCTACAGCGACGTGTTGCCAGACACCGTCGACACCACCGCGGTCTTCGCAGCAGACATCACCTTGAACGTGCCGATCGTGTCGGCCGCGATGGACAAGGTCACCGAGGCCCGCATGGCCATCGCTGCAGCACGCGAAGGCGGCATCGGTGTGATCCACCGCAACCTCTCCATCGAGGATCAGGCGGCCGAGGTGCAGAAGGTCAAGCGCAGCCAGAGCGGGATGATCACCGATCCCGTCACCCTCTCCCCCACCGCCACGCTGCACGACGCCGAAGCGTTGATGAACCGCTTCAAGTTCAGTGGTGTACCGATCACCGATGCGGACGGTCGGCTGGTCGGGATCCTCACCAACCGCGACACCCGCTTCTGCTCGGGCGCCGACTTCGACCGTCCCGTCACCGAGTTCATGACCTCGACCGGCCTGGTCACCGCATCGGAGGGCACCACGCTCGAGCAGGCCAAGGCGATCCTGCAGAAGCACCGCATCGAGAAGCTGCCGTTGGTCGACGCCGAGAACCGGTTGATCGGACTCATCACGGTGAAAGACATCCTCAAGCGCCAGGAGTTCCCCAACGCGACGCGCGACTCGGCCGGGCGCTTGCGATGCGCGGCCGCCGTCGGGGTCGGTGCAGATCTCGAGCAGCGTGTCGAGGCGCTGTTCGCCCAAGCAGTCGACGCCGTCGCCCTCGACACCGCCCACGGCCACTCGGCCGGGGTCATCAAGGCCATCGAACGGATCAAGTCGTCGTGGCCGACATTGGCTGTCGTCGCCGGCAACGTAGTCACCGAGGAAGGTGTCGATGCCCTGGCCGCAGCCGGCGCCGATGCGATCAAGGTCGGTGTGGGCGCCGGGTCGATCTGCACCACACGAGTTGTCAGCGGTGCAGGCATGCCCCAACTCTCGGCGATCTACTTCACGTGCAAACAGGCTCGCAAGCGTGGTGTCCCGATCATCGCCGACGGCGGCATCACCTATTCGGGAGACATGGTCAAGGCCCTCGCAGCGGGTGCCGACACGGTCATGCTCGGCTCGCTGCTGGCCGGCACCGACGAGGCGCCGGGCGAACTCGAGCTGTTCGAGGGTCGCCGGTACAAGAGCTACCGCGGCATGGGCTCGATGGGTGCCATGCAGGGATTGGGCGCCGATCGGTACGCAACCGCGCAATCCGAGGTTGGCGCCGCAACCCGCAAACTCGTGCCCGAGGGCATCGAGGGTCGTGTCGCCTACGCCGGCACGCTGAGCGACGTGATGTACCAGCTTGTGGGCGGCCTGCGCAGTGGGATGGGGTACGCCGGTGCGGCCACCCTCGAGGCCCTGCGCTCGGCGAGGTTCATGAAGGTGACCACGGCGGGTCGCGAGGAGAGCCATCCGCACGACGTCACCATCACCAAGGAAGCCCCCCAACTACCAGCGCGGCGGCTGACGCCACCGCAACCACCCCTGGTCGGGCGCGATATCACGCCACCCGCAGCAGAAATCGCGCCCGATGGACATTCGTTGTGCTACTCGGTGGCGGCCGACTCGACGACGGCGAGGAGGGCGTTACCGTAGCGCTCGAGCTTCACCGGGCCCATCCCTTTGATGTCGCCCAGCGCGGCCAGGGTCGCCGGGCGACGCTTGGCGATGTCGTGCAGCGCCTGGTCCGACAACACCGTGTAGGCTGGCTTGCCGGCGGCCAGGTGCAGGCGCAGAGCACGGAGCGCTTCGAACAGCGCCGTCTCGTTCGGCGTGAGATCGCGACCCGGCTTGTCGACGACCACCGGCGTGCGCAGCGGCTGTCGAGTCGGCGAGCGCGCCGCAGCAAGCTCACGAGGGCCAGGCGGACGCCGGCACTGGTCGATGAAGGGCGACGGACGCGGCCCCGGCACGACATGCACCTGCGTGCGTCCCCGGGTGATCGCCACGTGGAAGACCCGGCGCTCTTCTTCGACATCGGTCGCCAGTCGATGCGGGAACTGGTCGGCCGCCGCGTGATGCACGACAACGATCGGCCACTCCTTGCCCTTCACGCGGTGCACCGTAGCCAACGTGACGCCGTCGGCCTGCCAGGTGCGGCGCAGTTGCGATCGCAACCACGACTCGAACACGGATGGGTCGGGCTGCAACTCAGCGAGTTGGGCGACCGCGGTGAGATCGTCGCTTTGCGCTGCCCGATTCATCCCCTGGCGATGCGTGTCGAGCGTCGACAGCGTGGAGGCCATGCCCATCGAATCGTGCAGCTTCGCCAGGATCGATGCCGTCGAGGCACCGGTCCCGGCCAACTGTTGCAGCAACTCGATGTCTGCGCCGAAGGCCTCGACCCGCTCCGACTCGCGCGGTGTGTTGAGTCGGGCGCTCAGCCGATGCAGACCGTCGAGCGAGGTCTGCTCGGCCACCCAAGCGGCGACGTTCGGTCGCAGCGGACGAGACGGGTTGCGCAACGCTTCGTCGAGATCGTTCTTCGCCAACCCGCCCGTCGTGGTGGCCAGGCGGAGCCACGCCAGCGATCCGCGCACCGCCGCACGATCGACGAACTCTGCGCCGACGCCGCCGCTGGTGGAGACGCCGGCCATACCGAGCGCGACCTGGACAGGGGCCAGCAGTGCCTTTCAATATCTCCCATACCAAACGTTAGTAAATGTTTAAACACTTCGGTTACGTTAACGGCAAATGTTGCGTCATCCGCTGCCCAGCCTTATACTTATAATTGGTTGC
>JANPOJ010000476.1:0-2273 GCA_031427935.1 Ilumatobacteraceae bacterium
GTTGTTGATGGTCTGGATGTCGGCCAGCGCCCGGTTGATCGGGCTGGATGTGCGCACGCCGGTGGCACCGGATTCGCGGAACAAGATCTCGACACCTTCGAGCAGTCGCCGGACGGCAGTGGCGCAGTCGTTGCGCATCTCGGCACGGCGCAGGAACGGCACCTCGCCGTTGGCCTGGGCCGTTGCGTCGAGCTCGTCGGCCACCGCGTACAACAACAGTTCGCCCTCGCGAATGCGCGACGCGGCGTCGCCGAGACGGATGTGGGTGAACGCGTGGGGCTCTTGCGGGTCGGCGGTGTAGGCGATGACCTTGCCCTTGATCACCGACGGGAAGTCTGCGAGCGCTTGCTTGGCAATGCCGATCGCGCCGCCGCACAGTGCAATGGTCAGCACGGGCACCGGCGCGCAGCGCTGCACCCAGTCCACGCCGTGCAGGCCGGCACCGGGGGTGGTGCCCATGATCAGGCCCGGGAACGACAGGAACCGATGGGCGGGAACGTCGAGCGGTGAAAGCACCATCGTGCATGAACCCGTACCGGCCAGGCCGCTGACGTACCAGTCGTCCTTGATCGTGACCGCCGAGGTCGGGACCATGAAGTCGCCCTGGTCGATCTCATTGCCGGCCACGTCGAACACGACCGCACCGAGCAGCAACCAGTCGGCTCGTTCGCAGCCGGACCCGAAGGGCCAGACGCCCTCGAGCCGGTAGCCGTCAGCGGTACGGGTGGCCTTGCCACGCGGCCCGATGACCGCGGACACGATGGCGTCGGGATTGCCGGCGTAGATGTCGTCCTGACCCTGCTCGGGGAAATGAGAGACCAGCCACGCGTGGGCTTGCACGACACCGGCCACCCATGCGGTGGATCCGCAACCACGCCCGAGGGCGCTCATCACGTCGAGGTGGCTGCGGATGCCGAGGGCATAGCCGCCGTTGCGCTTTGCCTGGATGGTCTTCATCGCCCCGGAGCGGCGCAGCGCGTCGATGTTGGCCGGCGGCAGGCGACGGTCGAGCGCCGTCTGTGCGGCGCGCTCGCGCAGTTCGGGGATCAGTTCGGCAGCGCGAGCTGCAGCATCGTTGGCTGTGAGGGACATCGTGGTCGACATGGTGACTCCTTTTGCGACTGGTTTAGACGAGGAAGCTGACGCCTTCGGTGAAGCCCATCAGGGCCCGACCGTAGATCAGCGCACTGATCTCTGGTGCCACGACGGCGTGACGGCTGGCGATCTCGCTGTCGCGCCACATCCGCTGCATCGGGCTGGCCTCGGCGAACGACGATGCGCCGTGTGCCGAGCACAGCACGCGGATGGCCTCACGAGCGGATTCCGCAGCGTGGCCGGTGTCGTTGCGCGTGCGCGCTCGCTCGACGTACGTCATCGCCCGACCAGCGGCCGCGGCAGTGTCGATGTCGGCGGCAGCGCGATAGGCGAAGAGGTGTGCGGTGTCGACGAGCGTCGCCGCCTTGGAGATGGCGAGCTGGAAGGTCGGTGCGTCGCGTTGCAACTCGTATTCGCTGTAGGCGATGCCGCGCTTGTGGCCCTTCTCGATCACGTAGTCGAGCGCGGCCTGGGCCAGGCCGAGCTGTGGTCCGGCGAGGATCAGCGCGGCCACCGGGATGAACGCCGAGCGATACAACGTCTCGTCCTTGAAGGGGGTGTCGTATTCGTGGTTCAGCAAGCCGGGAACCCAATGCAGACGATGGTCGGGCACGAAGACCTCGTCGGCGTGAATGGTGTTGCTGCCGGTGCCGCGCATGCCCGAGGTGAACCAGGTGTCTTCGATGGTGACGCCGCTGTTGGGGATCAGCGCCATCGCCGGGTACATGAACTCGCCGTCTGCGCTCATGATCGGCACACCGACGAACGACCAGTCGGCGTGGTACGAGCCGCTGGCCCACGCCCACGCACCGGTGACGATGATGCCGCCCTCGACCTTGCGTGATGTCGCCGTCGGGTTGAAGACGCCGGCGATGCGCGCCTCCGGGTTCGTGCCCCACACGTCGTCCTGCGCCTGCTCGTTCATCACGCCAACGAAGAACGCACACACGTTCATCAGCGCGGTGACCCACGCAGTTGAACCGCATCCCTTGGCGACCTCGCGCGACACCTCGAGCTTGGTGCGGATGTCGGCCTGCCAACCGCCGTAGCGCTTCGGCACCATGATCTTGAACGCGCCTGCAGCTTTCAACGCGGCGATGTTCTCGTCGACGACCCGCCGATTGCGTTCGGTCTCGCCGGCGTTCTTTTCGAGGATCGGGCGGATCGCGGCGATGAGC
>JANPOJ010000477.1:0-1885 GCA_031427935.1 Ilumatobacteraceae bacterium
CGGGCGAGTGGCCCGAGGCCCCTGACGTCGAGTCGGGCGAGTTGGACGCGACCTTTCGGCTGACCGACGAGGACACGATCGAGACGGTCGTCGATGACTACCGAGAGCAGATCGTCGCCTCGAACGAGATCTTGGGCAGCATCGATCTCGATGCGCGATGTGTCCGGTCGGACAAGGTCGACCAGAATGTGCGATGGGTTGCGGTACACATGATCGAAGAGACCGCCCGTCACGCCGGCCACGCCGACATCATCCGTGAGACCATCGACGGCGCTCGCGGCAGGTGACACGCGGCCTTGTCGGAACCCGTCAAGCGTCGCCTGATCGGGCAGCCGGTTCAGCGTCCTTCGTGGCGCCACATCGCGCACACCGAACAACGTCGCATCGGCGATCATCTGCGCGCCCCGAACGGCGCTTATGGAACGCGTTCCACGCTTACGTCAACAGAGCACACTGACCGATCGCGGCAAGTTCTTCACTTCTCGTGGCGGTCTGTGACGTCGTGCGGCATCGTATGGTTGGTGGATGTCCGCGATGAGGAACTGTACGGCAAGCACGCCGATGAGTTGACCCGATTTGCGACCACTCTTGTTGGGGTGTCGTTGGCGGAGGACGTCGTCGCGAACGCGGTGGTGAAGGCGATGACATCGCCGTCTTGGCCGACCGTGACCGAGCATCGTGCGTACCTGTTCCGGTCAGTTCTGAACGAATCACGCGGGCTTGGTCGTTCCGATCGCCGACGAGCACACCGTGAACAAATCGCGGCGCGTGCTGAGCCGACCGACGAACCGACGGTGAGCTTGGAGGTTCGCGATGCGATCGGGCGGCTGTCGCTGCGTGAGCGGTCGGTGTTGTATCTCGCTTACTGGCACGACTTGTCCGTCGATGAGATTGCCCGCACGTTGGGTCTGTCGCGTCGCAGCACCGAGCGGGCGCTGACCGATGCGCGCCGAACCTTGGAGGAACGCCTCTCATGAGCACCCAGTGGTCACCCCATGTCGCTCGTGCCATGCACGAATTGAGCAATGCCGCACCGGCCGCACCGTCGGCGATCGACCTCGACCAGCATCAGCCCATGCCGCGGCGGGGCAGCCCGAGGTGGGTGACCGCAGCGGCAGCGATCTTAGTTGTGGTCGCGATCGCGGGGCTGGTTGCGCTCGTGCGCCGCGACGACTCTCAGCCGTCGGTCGGCCCAGCAGGAATGATCGAGGTGCACCACACCCGTGTCGAGGTGTCGATCGAGGCGCAGTTGTCGTGTGATCGGCCGATCGACACCACCGGAACCTTCCATACCGCGGTCGTTGACACGTACTCTGACCGAACCGGCCGACAGTGGCGCACCACGATCACCTATCCCGATGGCAGCACCCACGATCAGATCTCAACGGGAAGCGCGATCTATCCGACCGGTTCGTACGAACGAGGCGAGTATCGAAACGCCCGGTTGGGTTGCATCGGCCCCAACGACGAGCCGTTCGTCCTCGGCGAAAACAGGACCGGTGGGATCTACGCCCTGACACTTTCGCCCGAACTTGCACCAGATGAGCGACCGTACGTCCGGCTGTTCAGCGACGTGGGTAGCCAAGTTGCAGGCGATCATGTCGACAGTCGAGGTCGACCAAGCACACTGTGGGAATTCCGCGGCGAGGGCTCCGCCGGGTACGGCAACACCGCCGACCACCCCACATTGCAAATCCTGAGCTGGTGGGTGGACCCAGCCGATGGCACTACCGTGACACAGCACCGGTTCGTGAACACCGTCGACCAGCTCGGAACGGCAACAACGACCGAGACACTCGTCACCGACGAGACGATCACCGTGCCCGCCGCTCTATTCGACCCCTCCGGCTACCAATCACAGCCAACCTCACCACGACCGAAAATC
>JANPOJ010000478.1:0-7297 GCA_031427935.1 Ilumatobacteraceae bacterium
CCCGGGCTCACCCGATGGAATTCGGAACCCGTCGCATACCAGCCGTTGACGTCGACGATCACGTCGGTGGGCACGTTCGCGAAGAAGCACACGTGGCCCGTGGCCGACAGCGGTGTGATCACGGCGTTGGCGACGGTCTCGGCGGCGACGAAGTTGAGCGAGGAGCTCGACGGTTGCCCGCACGGGAACACGGTCAGGAAGCCGGAGCCTTGCGTTCCGTCGACGGTCACGTTCAACGAGACAGCAGCGACGCCGGCGATCGGGGTCAGGCCGGCAAGGTTGGTGAAGGCGACGTCGAGCACGTAGCCGTCGCCGACCTTCGCTTTGGGCACGTCGAGGATCCCGGATTCGCCGGGTCGGGTGTCGAACGCCCGGCCCGGGCTCACCCGATGGAATTCGGAACCCGTCGCATACCAGCCGTTGACGTCGACGATGAGGTTCGTGGGAACGTTTGCGGAGAAGCAGACGTGCCCGTCGGCCGACACCGGTGCGATGACGGCGTTGGCCACGATCTGATCGGCGACGAAGTTGAGGCTGGAGACCATTGGCCGGTCGCCGCACGGGTACACGGTGACGAAACCCGGGCCCTCGGCTCCCGCGGCGGTCACGTTCAATGACAGGGCGGCGACGCCGTTCGCGGGCACGACGCCGTTCAGATCGGCCAGGCTGACGTCGAGCACGTGACCGCCGCCGACCTTCGACGCCGCGACGCGCAGCGTGCCCGATTGGCCCGGGCGAGTATCGAACAGCCGGTTCGGATTGACGCTGTGGAAGCCGGCGCCCGCTGCGTACCAGCCGTTGACGTCGACGATGAGGTTGGTGGGCACGTTCGCAAAGAAGCACACGTGTCCGTCGGCCGAGACGGGTGCGATGACCGCGTTGGCAACGATCTGGCCGGCGACGAAGTTGACGCTGGATGCCACGGGCCGCTGGCCGCACGGGTACACGGTGACGAAGCCCGGCTCGTCGGCGTCGGCGACCGTCACGTTCAGCGAGACCGCGGCGACGCTGCCGGCAGGGATCACCCCGGCGATACCGGTCAGCTTGGCGTCGAGAACGTATGCGCCGCCGACTCGCGTTCTGGCCACTGACACGATCCCCGGTTCTCCCGGGCGAGTGTCGAACGCCCGGAACGGTTCGACGGCGGTGAAGGTCGGAGACGGCGGTGGAATGACCGGTGGGATCACTGGCGGGACGACCGGAGGCACCACCGCCGGGACCACGTCGGGGACCACGACGAAGCCCAGCGAGCTGCTGCCGACCGCGGTCGTGACCTGCACGGGGCCGCTGGCCGCCGTCGCGGGCACGGTCACGCTGATCTGGGCCGCCGAGACCACCGTCGCCGGTGTGCTGGCCAGCGGGCCGCCCGTTGTCGTGAAGCTGACGACCACGGTTGCGGCCGGCGAGAAGTTCGCTCCGTTCAGCACGATCGTGCTGCCGCGCTGTGCCGACGGGGGGCTGATGCTCGAGAGCGTGGGTCCGGGCGTTGCAGCCGGCGGCACCAAGGTTCGGGCGACGGTGCAGGTTCCGGAAACCAAGGAGGTGCTGCAGAAGCTGAGCCGCTCGATGTTGCGCAGCGTGTCGGTGCCATCGCCGGCTGAGCTGCCGGTACCCCTCACGCTGATGCTGCCCCCGGCATCGATGGCCACGACGTAGTCGCTCTGCGGACCGGAGAAGACTGCGGTGTCGCAGTTGCTCGGCTGGGCTGACCCGCAATCGGCAGGCGGGACGGTCGGTGCGATCATCTCGCGGACAGTCACGAGGTCATCGGGATCGACCAAGCCGGCGAACACCGCCTGCTGCAGTGTCATCCCGGCGGTACCGGGGCCGAAGCTGCCGGTCAGCGCCGGGTCCTCCATCAGGTCGGTCGAACCGATCTCGGTCGCCGGGTTCGCCGGATTGGTGCGCACGCTGATCCGAACCTGCACAAAGCGGTCGCCGTCGATGATGTCGTCGCCGCCGCGACCCTCGATCGAATCGCTGCCGCGGCCTCCGATGAGGATGTCGCCGGCGCCCCACACCGGGCCGCTGATCGGGCAGAACCCCGTCGCCGCGTGGGCGATCACCGGAGCAGGGTTGCCGGTCAGCGGCTGCGGGACGATCGCGGCCAACCCGGCGATCCGATTGGCGCCGGCCTGGTCGAGCACGTCGCAGCCGCTGAACCCCTTTCCGCCGATCGAGCTGTGCACGACGTCGGTTCCCTTGATCACGTCGTTGAAGTCGTAGCCGGAGTCCGCCTCGGTCTCCTGCCAGACATCGCGGTTGACGATCACCGGCTGGGCGGGCCCACCGAGGTTGTTGTTGATGTTCATGTCGTCGTTGGCCGGAACCGTGTCGTACTGGTGGAACGCCCAGTCGAACCCGCCTGCACCGATGTTGCGGTCGATGGAAGCGTTCTGCGCCATCAGATCGTCGCCGCCTTCGGCCTGGTAGTTGTTGTCGCCGGCCTGGCCGACGAAGACGTCGTTGCCGGGCGACACCTGACCCGGATCATCGAAGAACGGAGCGCCGTGGTCGCCCTGCAGCAGATCCACACCGAGCCCGCCTTCGATCCAGTCGTCGCCGCCGTCGCCGAAGGTGACGTCGGCGCCGGTGCCACCGATGATGAAGTCGGCGCCCGGCCCGCCGAACTCGGTGTTGTCCCCGACACCGCCGTTCAAGAAGTCCTGGCCGTCGCCGCCGAGCAGCAGGTCGTTGCCGGGGCCACCGTCGAGCGCATCGTTGCCCGGTCCTCCCTTCTCGATGTCGAGGCCGTTGGAGTCGGTGATGATGTCGTCGCCGTCGCCGCCGAGCGCCACGTCGTCGCCGCCACCGCCTTCGATGACGTCGTTGCCGAGGCCGCCCCAGAACGTGTCGTTGTCGTTGCCGCCGGCCACGCGGTCAACGCCCGGCGTGCCGTTGTACACGGACTGGCCGTTGATGCCCACCGGATCGACGCTGTTGACCGCCTTGTACTGGATGGTGCCGTCGGGTTTGCGTTGCAGCAGCAGTGACTCGTTGCAGTCGGTGGTGGTCGGATCGTCGGCGACCGTGGCCCCCAGTGTGGCGAAGTCCGCTGCGGTGCCGTTCAGGTCGGCCAGCTGGAACTTGCATGCGGCCGTCGCGAACGCATCGGCCTTCAGCGAATGAACGCCATCGGTGTTGCGCTCGATGATCTCGGCGAACGAGTTGCCCTCCAGCTGCGACAGCAGGTTCATGCCGGCCGCACGGGCCAGGTAGTAGAAGCGGTCGCCGTCTTGGAGGTTCTCCAATGTGGTCTGGAACACGTAGTTGAACGTCGTTCCCAACAGCCCGCCGTTGACGTTGGTGACCTCGGCGAGGCCGCCGATCCACAGATCGACAGTGTCGAGCCCCGTCGTGGTCACCCCGCCGGCACTGGCCCACGGACCGGTGCTGAACATGAACGCCGCCGCATCGGCAGGAGCAACGTCAGTGACGAGTGGCTTGACGATCGCCCGCGCCGCGGCACGCTTGGCGGCAAGGGTGGTCGCGCCGGTGATCGACGGATGCGTGCCGTAGGCGGCGACGAAGTTGATGAGCGACTCGGGATGCTTCAGGTGTTGGCCGAAGTCGGACCAGCTGGTGTACGGGGCGAGCTGGCCTTCGTTGGTGCGAGCGAAGATCTGCCTGCGGACATCGTTCAACGGCGGGATGCCGACATCGCGGGCGCGCGTCAGGTTCAGCGTTGCCAGGTCGAGCGGCAACCCCAGCAGGTTGTTGCGCAGCGTCTCGGTCACGAACTCGTCGAGCTCGTTGCCGACCTGGTCGGACGAGCCCATCACGAGGGCACCGGCCGCGCGTTGCGGTGTCAGCGTGCCGGCCGCGCCTCCGTTGAAGTACTCGGGTGGATCCAGGAACGCGCTGAGCAACGGCAGCGAGTTGTCGGACTTGGCTCCGGTCGCCGGATCCACGTTCGTGCGGGCGACGGTCTCGTCGAGCATCGAGTGACCGAAGCGGTAGACGGCGCTGGCGAATTCGGCGGGGATCGCCGCGTTGATGTCGCTCGAGTATCCCTCGAAGACCTTGATCGCCGGCTGGATCTTGCGGGCGAACTCCTCGAACACCATGTGCTGGTACTCCATCTCGGTGATGAAGCGCGCCGCCTGGAACAGACGTTCACCGTTCCAAGCGCCCCCGTGGCCGTCGGGCGCGCCCGATCCGCTCTGCCACTCGATCGTCAGGGCTTGCATGCCGCTGGCCGACGTGTCGTTGGTCAACACGTTCTTGATGTCGTCGACCAGGCGATCGTGCTCGGCGTGGAACACCTGATGGATCGCCGACAGGGCGATGTTCTCGTTGCAGCGGCCGTCACCACAGGTGAAGTGGTCGTTGAGCATCTCGTCGTCGTACGTGCCGGCCGGCTGATGGGCGAAGTCCGCTGAGGCGATGCTGTCGGCATCGGGAACCGGCGCGACGGGCGGGGTCGCTGGGTTGTTGTCGGTGTCCCGCGGGCTGGGGTCTGCGTTGTGGGCGATGTCGGTGAGGAATGGCGTGTCGAAGTAGACGACGTCGGCCGGTACCGGCACGGGCCCGCTGCTCAGCAGATCGGGGCACGCATCGGTGACGCGGCAACCCTCGACCAACCCGTGCGCCGTCACGAACTGCGGCAGCTTGCGCAAGGGACCGGGGATGAACTGGCCGTACGGATCGGTGGCGATCATCGGAACGTTGGTCACGTCTCGGTCGGTGAGCTTCAGCCCGAGCAGCTCGGCTGCCTGCTTCTTGGTCGCCGCCCAGGTCGACAGACTGCCGGTCGTCGCCGCGCCGTCGTTGTAGCACGTCGCGCCATTCGGACACGGCAGGGGGTCGTCGGTGACGATGCCGCCGAGCAGCTTGCCGCTCGAGACTGGGTTACCGCGTTTGTTGTTGACGTATTCGCGCAGGAAGACCTGATGCGATGCGTGCGAGGAGTAGGTCTGGCTCTGGTCGATCCACGGTGAGTCGCTGTTGTTGGTGTTCTGGGTGTCGTCGGCGCTCTCGTCGACCGGTGTCGTCGGGTCGTCGCCGTGAATGCCGTCGGGACCGGGCTGGTTCTGGGCCCGGGTCAACACCATGAACCGAAGCTGAGTCGGCAGGTCGTCGGCAGTGCCGGCGATGTGGTCGGGCCCGGCGATCAGCGGATCGTCGGCTTGCAACGGGACGAACACGGTGCCACCGCTCTTCAGGGTCTGGTCGAGGCCGTGGTCGAAGAACTGGCCGAAGAAGGTGAACAGGCTGTTGTACGGAGGCGACAGCCCAACGTTGGTGGTCACATTGGGGATGAACATCGTCTGGTACGACGGCACGCAGCCCGCCGGCTGCGGCGGTTGGATGTCGACGGGAGGGTCGGACCCTGGGACCGTGTCGCACGGGAACACCCCCGGGTCGTTCTGTGTCCTGACCGGGAAGCCGGCCGCGGCGACTGCTGCCGGGTTGGTCGAGGTCTGATCGACGATCAGGTTGCTGATCGTGCGTGGCTGCGAGTCGATGACCACGCCGCGCTTCTGCGCATAGCTCGTCGGGCCGGGAGGGCCGACGGGGAAGCTCGGCGTGATCGGCTCTGCACTGCGAAACATCGGGCTCGCCATCCGTGGGAACGGCTGGTCGGCCTGGGCGAGTTTGTACTTGCCATGGACCAGGTTGTTGCACCCACCATCAACGGTCCGCAGGCCATACGACGTCAGGGAGTCGGGCACTTGATCGGGACCCGGCCCGACCAACACCAAGCAGTACTCGGGGTCGCCGGCAGGGTCGGGGTTGGGAGGGGGATTGACCTTGTTGGGCTCCTGAAGGATCGCCGCCGAGTGCCGCTCGGCGATCTTGATCTGCTTGAGGATGAATGCCAGGTCGGATGGCGTGACGGTGAAGCCCTGACCGACGGCGGCTGGCGCGGCGTGTGCGGGCGCGGCGATGAAGATGCTGACGCAGCTGCCGACCATCGACAGTGCGGCAGCGATGGCGCCCGCGTGTAGCAGTCGATGCGCGGCCGCACCGCGGCGACGATGGCCATCTGCGGTGGTACGCGGGGTGACCGGTCTATGAATCCGTCCATTCATGTCGTTCCGTCCCTGTGATCGTGACCCGCTAGTCGGGTCGGAGCAGGCTCGACACGTGAGGTCCGTGCACTTCGCTCTTGCCCATCGGAACATCCTGCGCCCGAGCGACGCTTCTTCACAGAGCCGTTCCGACATGCATTTCGGGACCTTGGTCCCGCCATTCGTCTCGTGGTGACGGGACCAACGTGCCAGTGGAACGGGACCAAGGTTCCTAGTGGCTCACGCCCGTCGGGTCTTACTCTCGCAGGGAGGCCATGGATCTCTGGCTTCTTAGGACGGAAGAAGCGGGACGACTCATGGGTAGGTCTATTTGTAATTCCAAGATGGCGGTAGTGGGCGTTGCGGTCCTCCTCGGCTCGGGCGGTTTGCTGACGGCATCCGCGGCGAGCCCTGCCACGGGATCGGTGCTCGTGCCGATCGTGCCGTGTCGACTGTTCGACACCCGAACCGACGGGAGCGGCTTGACCGCAGGCGCAACGCGCACCCAGGCAGTCGTGGGAGCCAACGGTGAATGTGTCATCCCGCCCGCGGCCGTCGGCGTCTCGATGAACGTGACGATCGTCAATCCGACGGCCGGCAGCTTCTTGACGGTGTGGCCGGCCGACGGCGCCCGACCGACCGCGTCGAACTTGAACTGGGTCGGCGGCCAAGCCCCGACGCCGAACGCGGTGATGTCGGCGCTGTCGTCGACCGGGGCGATCAGCGTGTTCAACTTGGATGGCACGGTCGATGTCATCGTCGACATCAACGGCTACTACACCCCGGTCTCCACCAGTACCGGTTCTGGTCCCGCTGGTCCGCCAGGGCCTCCCGGTGCGACCGGTGTGACCGGTCCGCAGGGACCTGCCGGTGCGAGCGGCGCGTCGATTCGGATCTCGAAGGCCCAGATCGCGCAGTTGAAGTGGTACGAGGACCCCGCACGAGCGGTGACCTTCCCCACCAGCGGTGCCGGCCCGGTCGGGCTCGCGTTCGACGGCAGCAACGTGTGGGTGGCTAACAGCCTGTCCGACAGCGTTTCCAAGATCAACCCGGCCACCGGGCAGATGACCGACATTGCGCTCCCGGTGGGCAGCCTTCCTTCGGAATTGGCCTTCGATGGCACCTACATGTGGGTCACTGACAACGGAACCGGCAAGGTCTCCAAGATCGTCGCCGCCACGGGCGTGGTGCTCGACAGCTTCTTCACCAGCAGGGTTGCTCCCGTCGGGGGCAGCGGCCCGCTTGGGATCGCATTCGACGGCACCAGCATCTGGGTGGCGAAC
>JANPOJ010000479.1:0-12365 GCA_031427935.1 Ilumatobacteraceae bacterium
CTTCGAACCGGCAACAGGAGGAGTTCCGAGATGACTGACTGGTGGCGAGCCCACGAGGAAGAACTCGAGCGCCGTGGCATCAACGCGCCCGACCCTTGGGCGTCCGTGGGTGTGTCGCCGGAACAATCGGTGCTCACGCCAGATCAGCGCGCTTTTCTCGAACAGGTCACGAGGACGCCGGTGCACGGGCTCGACGACGCGACCGGCGATCAGCCCGACAACGAGCCCGACGACGACTCAACCTAAATCAGGGAATCCACCCGGTTCACAGACCCAGGTCGATGACGTACCGTGCAGGGAGTGAGCAACATCAACGTTCGCAACCGACTCGGAGTCGACCTCGGCACATTGGTGACCCTCGCCGTCCAGACCCCCACGTCTGGCGCGACCAACGAGATCTCCTCGGCCGTCGCGCTCGGAAACGACGGCTTCGTCGTGGGCGCGGACGCCGAACAGGTGCTCGCCGCCCAGCCGGCTCGCGGAGCACGGCAACTCAAGCGGCGATTCGGTGACACCACCCCCATCGTGCTCGATGGCGATGCAATCCAATCCGACGCACTGCTCGGCGAGCTGCTGCGGGCAGTCGTCGCCACCTCGGGCATCGACACTTCGACTGCAACACTGGCGCTCACACATCCGGCCTCGTGGCGCGGATACAAGCTCGAGTTGCTGCGAACGATCGGCACGTCGCTCGGCTTCGCCGACGTCGAGCTGATCAGCGAGCCGGTTGCCGCCGCGCGCCGCTACGCGTCGTCAGATCGGATCTCGTCGGGCGACACCGTTGCGGTCTACGACCGCGGCGGCACGTTCGACGCCGGCATCGTGTCGATCTCCGAGTCCGGGCCCTCGCTGGTCGGTACGCCCCAAACGCTCGAGCGTTTCGGTGGCGCAGAGATCGACCAACTGGTGTTCACGCACGTGACGAACGCGCTCGGTGGCGCGTTGGAGGAGCTCGATCGCAATGACGACGAAGTGCGCCGGGCCGTCACCCTGCTCCGGTCGGCCTGCACGCAAGCCAAGCACGAGTTGTCGACGAAGAGTGAGGCTTCGGTCAGCGTGGTCGTGCCAGGGCTCGACACCTCGGTGCGCATGACGCGCGACGAGTTCGAGACCGCGTTGCGCCCCTACATCACCGAAACGCTGCAGACCCTTGATCGGGCGATTTCGGCCGCCGGCATGACCCCGGGCGATCTCGCCGGAGTCATCCTGTCGGGGGGCGGATCGCGCATTCCACTGGTCGCCGAAATGGTCGCCGGGCACCTCGGACGACCAGTGCTCAACGACTTCGACCCGAAACTGGTCGTCGCGTCCGGCGCGGCCGAAACGATCGCCGCCCCATCTTCCCAACCTTTCACATCCATCGCCGACACAGCCTCGGCTTCGCCCAGGGAGACCATCATGAGTGACCAAACGACCCCGCCGGCCGATCCTGCTCCAGCTGCCCCTGCGGCCGGTAGATCGACCCCGCCGCCGCCACCCGCGGCCAAGAAGCGGGGCCCGTCGAAAGCCGCCAAGATCGTCGGAGGTGCCGCCGCGGCGGCGGCCGCAGTCGCCGCTGGCGTGATGTACGGCGACGACATCGTCGACGCTGCCAGCGGCAACGATGACACTGGCGCGGCGGAAGCAGGTCAACCCGGGCAGCCAGGGTCGGCCGACGACGGAGCGGGCGACGGACCAGTCGAGACCGCCGACCGACGTGAGCGAGAGACCACTGACTACGACAGCATGGACGCGTTCGACGCCACTGGGCCGAGCGATGCCGCGGTCGTTACTGAGCCGGTCGCCGGGCCGCTCGGCACCCCGCTCGGCACCCCGCTCGTCGAGGCCGCCACGGCTGGGTTCGCCCGCGAGGCGGCGCCGCGGCAAGCACATCGAGCCGAAGCCGAGTCGGCACAAGACGGCGGCGACGCCGCTCGTTCACAGGCGTCGCAGGCGACGGCTGCTCCGGGAGTGCACCGTCCGGCTCCCACCCAGATGGCTGGCGACGACGGTGCGTCGGCCGACGCACCGTCATCAACGCCTGCCTCGGCCTCATCGCAAACCGTCGCTCCTGCACCGGCCCCCGCGGTCGATGCCGAGTTCGAGGCAGCGCGTGGGACGCTGCTCGAACGGCTCGAGCACTTCGAGGCCCCACCTGGTACGACCCCCGAGGATGCCCAACAACTCCGCCAAGAACTGATCGATGCAGTCGAGCGATTCGACCCGGCCCCTGGTCAGACTACGCAGGAGGCGTTGGCCGAGCTGCATGACGATTACGACCGGCGCGTGGAGGACTTCACCCAAGATCAGAAGATCGATGCCCTGATCCAAGAGGCGCAGCGTGACAACGAAGCAGAAGCTGCCGCCGAAACCGATGGTGAGACGCCGCTCGCTGTTCCCGTCGACGCGGCGGTCGAAGACGACACCGAGGCCTCGGTCGACCCCACCTCCGTCGACCCCACCTCAGACGACCAGACCTCGGACGATCCCAACTCGGACGAGCCGACGGACGACAGAGCCATCGAGGTCGAGCCAGCCGAAGTCCTGATCGGCCTCGACCAGCCAGCCGAAGGTGGCCTCAAGGACGACTTCGACACGATGATCGGCGAAGCGGGATCGAAGTCGGAGTTGGATGTGTCCGACATCGACGCGCCGGCACGAAGGTCACTCGACGTGAACGTCGACGACGATGGTCCGGCCACCCCGCTGGAGGTCACGGACGTGAGAGCGACCTACATCCCCCCAGCAGAGCAGCCAGTGCTGCTCGGCGACACCCCCGCCGACGTCTCGCCCGCCACACCAATCGAAGCCGAGGTCGACGCGCCGATCCACCTCGCAGACGACGTGCTCGGTGATGTGTCGGTTGCGTCACTGGTCGGGCAGGCAGAGCCAGCGGAAGTCGACCTCGGCGAACCGATCGTGGTCGACGCCCCCGAACTCGTCGCACATCTGATCGAAACCAACCAGGTCGTCGAGATCGTCGAGATCGTCGTCGAGCCGATCGTGGAGATCGAGCCGATCCCCACACCAGTCGACGATCTCGAGCCGGAAGACATCGACTTTGCTGCCGACATCGCCAGCGACATCACGCCCGCTGCACCCGACACGCTGTCGTTCGAGCCGTGATCAGCGAACGAGGAGCAGCCGGTTCAGACGAAACGGAAGCTCGAGATCAAGTCGACGAAGGCGTTCATGTTGGCTTGCACCGACTCGTCTCGCTGGCTCGTCCCGATGATCTGGAAGAAGTCGACGACCTTGCCGCCCGCTGTGACCGGGGCGAAGAACATCGCCTGCACCTGCGCCAGCGGCCGACCCGTCGGACCGTCGAGATTGACCCCTCGCAGGTAGACGACGTTGTCCCCGAAGCGAGCGATCCGTTCACCGTGATCGACAGCGCTCGGTGTGGTCTTCTTCAACTTCGCCCACGTGGCCTTGGCGGCGCGCTCGAAATCGACCGAGCGGGCGACCGTATCGTGACGAATGATCGCGTTCACCCAAAACCCGTCGTCGTCGGCGATGGGCTGCCTGACGACGCACAACGCTCCCGGTGCCTCGTCGAGCACCCAGCCGTCGGGTACCGCGAGGACGAATCGGGGGATGCCAGGGATCATCGCACTGGGATGCACCGCGATCCGCGTCGTCGATGCGTGCGTGGGTTGTTCGTCCGCCATGTGCTGACTGTATCGCGCGGCGACCAGACCAACGACTGGTTCGGTCGGGCACGGCGCATGAGCCAGGACGAACCGGGAAGGCTCCCGGTGACGGTCGTCTCCCAGTTCTCTACCATCACTGATAGCTGCCGAGATCGGCCAATGAGACAACGAGAGGTAGGCGCGGCATGAGCGATTGGGACAACTTCTGGAACGACGTCGGCAACGCCGTCGAGGACGCCGTGGATTGGGTCGGTCAGGCAGCCGAGGATGTCGCCGAGGCCGTGGTCGACGTCGTCGAAGACGTGGTCGAAGCCGTGGTCGATGTCGTCGAAGACGTCGTCGACTGGACATTGACCGTGGCTGACACCGTGATCTTCGACCCCGTCGACTTCATCACGGGTGGCGTCATCGATGTCGACTACGAAGATGGTCAACTAACAGGCGAGCTCAACCTCGGCATCGCCTCGGTCGGCATCAGCGTCGGCGAGCAGGGATTCGACACCCATGCCGGATTCGACATCGGAATCGCCAGCGGCGAGGTCTCGTACGACTCCGACGACGGGTTCGCGATGAGCGGGTCGCTCGGCGTCGACTGGGGACCGCTGCCGTACGCAGAAGGTCATCTCGACATCGGCACCGACGGCACCGTTTCGATCGGCGGCGAGATCCAGGCAACGTTGCCGCTGCCGTTCGGCTCGATCGGCGGTGAGGCGTCCGGCGAGCTCTATCGCAACGCCGACGGCACGTGGGGAGCAACCTCGGTGATCGACGTCCTCGTCGACGGGCCGCTCGACACCGGTGCAAGCTTCCACAACGACGCCTCCATCGAGATCGGACCCGACGGCTTCAGCGCCTCGACGACGACCGACGTGCTGATCGACGGACCGCGCGACACCGGTGCAAGCTTTCACAACGACGAGTCGATCGAGGTGGGCCCCGACGGGTTCGCTGCCTCCACGTCGACCGACATCGACGTCGACGGTCCACTCGGTAGCGGCGCTGGCCTCCACACCGATGCCTCGGTCGACTTCGCCGACGGCGACGTGCTGCTCGGCACTGGATTCGAGGCGGACGTGAGCGGCCCAGGTGGCAAGGGTATCGATGCGTCGGTGGAGATCGTGGGCGCCAGGTCGGCCGAGGGCGAGCGAAGTTCCAGCATCTCCGGCGACGTCGATGTGACCGGATTCGACGACGCCATGGTCGGCGACGGCGGTCCTTCCGCCGCACAGGCAAGCAGCGATGCGGCACTCACCGAGGGGTCAGCACCCGAACCAGTCGTGGATCCTCTGGCTGACTCCGTCAGCGTTCTGGCCGGCTCCGGCGATCTCAGCGACGCGATCTCGTCGGGAGAGACCGACGTCGCCCAGGTCGTCGAGCTCGTCGAGGCCGATGCGTTCGACGACTTCACGTCCGACATCGTCAGCAGCGAGATCACCGAGTCCGCCGCCGAAGAGGTGTGGGACGATATCGGCCAATGACCGAAACGTCCGTACCACCAAGCATCGCAACTCCGGCACCTGCCGGTCCAGAGGTGCTCATCATCGAGGTCGCCAAGTCGCTGCAGCAGATCGGGCGCGCTGACCTGGCCGAACGAGCATCGGTTGCGGCGGCCAGGCTCCGCCGCCCGGCGACGGTCGTCTGTGTGGTCGGAGAGTTCAAGCAGGGCAAGAGCTCGCTGATCAACGCTCTGCTCGGTCAGGCGGTCTGTCCTGTCGACGACGACCTGGCGACCTCGGCGATCACGCTCGTGCGATGGGGTGAGCAATCCGGGGCCGTCGTGCGCCGCAAAGCCGAGTCCGGCGCAGCCGGCGATCCACCCACCACGGAGACGATCCCGATCGAACAAGTCGGCGACTGGGTCAGCGAAGCCGGCAATCCCGGCAACCACAAGCGAGTCGAACGGGTCGACATCGTCGTACCCAGTCCCTTGCTCAAACAAGGTCTCGTGATCGTCGATACGCCAGGAATGGGCGGGCTCGGTGCCGGCCACGCCGCGGCCACGCTCAGCTTTCTGCCGTTCGCCGACGGGTTGATCTTTGTCAGCGACGCCTCGGCCGAGCTGAGTGCGCCCGAAGTCGAGTTCTTGCGGCGCGCCACCGATCTGTGCCCGACGGTGTTGTTCGCCCAGACCAAGATCGATCTCTACCCGAATTGGCAGCGGATCATGGACCTCAACCGGGGTCACTTCCAGACGGCCGGCTTCTCACCGCCGATGGTCGCCGTCAGCAGTGCCCTGCGGAACGAGGCGCTGCAACGGAAGGACCGGGCCCTCAACGAGTTGAGCCGTGTCCCCGATGTCGTCAAACACCTCAGCGACGACGTCGTCGGGCCGGCCAAAGCGTCGGCGACGAAACGCTCGGTGGGCGATGTGCTGGCGATCATCGGCCAGGTTCTGGCCGGACTGCGCGCCGAGCAAGGGATCCTGGCGGATCCAGCGACGGCGGCCGAGGCGCTCGTCGCTCTCGATCAAGCCAAAGCTCGACTCGAGTTCTTACGCGGCCCCGCCGCCAAGTGGAACGTGCTGGTCGGCGACCGAGTGTCCGACCTTTCGAACAACGTCAACTATCGATTCCGTGGGGCGAGCCGCAACATCTCGCGCATGATGGACGAGCGGATCGAACAGCTCACCAAAGGCAGCGAGTGGGACGAACTGGCGCGGTACATCCAAACGGTCGTGGCCGACGAGGTCACCAACGTGTTCGTCGACCTCGAAACGGGCCGCAACGACATCCGAGCCGAAGTGGTCGAACTCCTTCGCGACGAGCACCTCGACCTCGCTGAACTGTCACCGATCGGCGCCAGCTTCGATGTCACCGAGATGTGGCAGGGCAAGGCGCTCGAACAGTCCGCGTCGGGTGGCAAGAAGGCGTTCACGTCCTCGATCACCACCATCCGCGGCGCGCAAGGCGGGATCTACATGTTCGGCATGCTCGGCACGTTCCTACCGACCGCCGCCGGCGTGTTGATCGCCTCCAACCCGGTGTTGTTGGGGATCGGCGCCGTGTTCGGCGGGATGGGACTCGCCGACGATCGCAAACGCAAGATCGCCGCCCGCCGACAAGCCGCCCGCAGCCAGGTTCGGCAGTTCCTCGACGACGTGCAGTTCGAGATGGGCAATCAGATCGGCAACCTGATCCGAGAGATCCAACGCGATCTTCGCGACGAGTTCACTGCTCGCATCACCGAACTGGTGCGCACCTACACCGACACTGCGACTCGGGCGCAAGCCGACGCACAGTCGTCGGCCCAAGACAGACAGAAACGCAGTGCCGTCGTGGCGTCGACGATCGACTCGTTGACGAAGCACGAGGCGGCACTCGCCACGGTCGCACCATGACCGCCGCGAATGGATCAAAGGTCGCCGACGAGGTGCTCGCCGTCGCCAGTCAGATCTGCGCTTCTGCCGCATCGCCGGCGATTCGCGAACAGGCGCAGGCGGTCGTCGATCGACTCAGTGGGCCGCTACAGGTGGCGATCGCCGGGCGGGTGAAAGCCGGCAAGTCGACGCTGTTGAACGCCTTGGTCGGCGAGCGCCTCGCCCCGACCGACGCCGGCGAATGCACCAAGATCGTCAGTCGCTATCGCCGCGGCCAGGGTTACGAGGTGGTCGCCCGCATGCGTGACGGCCGCCACGAGTCGCTCGCCTTCGCCCGCTCGGGCGGTTCTCTCGATATCAAACTCGGGGCGCTCAACGAGCGTGACGTCGAGACGATCGAGGTGTCGTGGCCGACGTCCGCGCTCGAATCGATCACGCTGATCGATACACCCGGTCTGGCCAGCATCAACGACGAGAACTCGCGCAGGACGCGGGACTTTCTCGAAGTTGACCCCGATCGGCCGAGCGATGCCGACGCGGTGATCTACTTGATTCGACACGCCCATCGCGCTGACATCGCCTTCCTCGATGCATTCATGGACCGCTCGGTCACCGCAGCGTCCCCGGTCAATGCGGTCGCGGTGCTCAGTCGCGCCGACGAGATCGGCGCCGGGCGGGCCGATGCGATGGAGTCATCGGCTCGAATTGCCCATCGGTACGAGGTCGATCCACAGTTGCGAGGTTTGTGCGCAGCCGTCGTGCCGCTGGCCGGGTTGTTGGCGGAGACCGGGCTGACGCTCCGTGAGGACGAGGTCGCCGCGCTGCGCATGCTCGCAGCCACCGACCCCGACACGTTGACGGGAATGTTGCTGTCGGCTGACCAGTTCTGCGAGCTCTCGAGCTCCGAACTGACCGTCGAGTCGCGGCGCGAACTGTTGGCTCGGTTCGGAATGTTCGGGATCCGGTTGGCTGTCGACGAGGTGCGGTCGGGTCGCGCGACCACGGCGGCAACGCTCGGGCCGATCCTCGTACAACGATCGGGACTGAGCGCTCTCCGCGATCTGATCTCGCGTCACTTCGCGCCGCGAGCCCGGGTCTTGCAGGCGCGCTCGGGACTCACGGCACTTCGATCCATCGCCCGCACGATCAGGGAGAGCGATCCGACTGTGGCAGCCGACATCGAACGTCGGGTCGAGCAGATCGAAGCGACGACGGTCGAGTTCGCCCAAGTTCGTGCTGCCCACCTCGTCGGGTCTGGTGCTGTGGTCCTGGCCGACAGCGAACGTGCCGAGCTCGATCGGCTCTTGTCGGGCCAGGCCCCTCCGCTGATGGTCGGTCTCGATGCGTCCGCCACGTCGGCCGCAGTACGCTCTGCGGCACTCGCCGGGATCGGTCGCTGGCGAACCCTCGCCTCCGACCCGCTCGCCGACCCGACCCTGGTCGAAGTGTGCGACGTCGCCGCCCGCACGCTCGAACACGTCTACGCAGGAACCACCGACTGAGTCCCTCGGCGTTCGACGTGGATCGAGATGGCGCTCGTCAGGCGCCCGGAAGCGACCGGAGTGTTGGGCCGTCCTCGAAGTAGAGCGTGCCCGCTCGGTCGGTCGAGACGGCACCGAGGGCGGTGACTGCGCTTTCACGGGCGGCGACCCCATCGACTGTCTCGACCCCAACCTGTCGAGCGATCACGAGTCCGACGGTGCCATCGGTGCTGATCCGCACGATCGCCCCGCTCACCGAATCGGTGACATACACGCGGCTCGAGGCGTCGACCGCCAATCCGTCGAGTGCCAGGAATGCGACCGTGTTGGCCGCGGTGCCGTCGGCGATCCATTTTCCGTCGGCGACGGCCACCGGGGCCGCGCCACCGCCAGCGAGGGTCGACAGCGTGCCATTGGCGACGACCCGTCGGATCGCCAGAGTGGTCGAGTCGGCGAACAACAAGTTGCCGGCCGGGTCGACAACCAGCCCGGTGATCGTTCCGATCGGCACCGACCCGGCCGGTTGGCCATCGCCGGCAAGCAGGCCTGGTGTGGCCGCTGCACCCGACCCTGCGATCAGGCTCAGCGAACCATCGATACCTCGCCGGATGATGCGGTGCGAGTCGTTGTCGGCGAGATAGAGGTTGCCGACACCGTCGAGAGCGATCGGGCCAGGGGTCGCGCCGAGACCTGCGGTGGCGGCGTCGAGCAACACGGTTGGTGCACCGCCGCCGACGATCGACTGGACGCCTGTCGGCGTCGACAGCAGCACGGTTCCGTCTGACGTCACGGCGATACCGCCGGGAACGCCGAGCGCTGCATTTGGGTTTCCGATCACTGTTGATTCGCCGTTGGCGACCCGCAACACCGCCGCATCTGCGCCAACGATGTACACAGCACCCTGCGGGTCGACCGTGATCGCCCGAATGTCGCTGATCGGCGCCGGGCCCATCGATACTGCCGAAACGATCGCGGCGACACCGCGACCAGACGGAGCAGCGATCGATGTGTCGACCACCTGTGCCGCCGACTCGACGACCGACGCCGTCGGCGTTGGTGCCGGCGTCGCCGCGGAAACCGAGGTCGGCACCGGGACCCCGGCGCCGTCACCGGTCGGCGAGCCATCACTACCGCCGCCCAGCGCTAGCGCGACGACGACTGCAGCGATCCCGATCCCTCCACCGACGGCACCGATGAGGAGCCCTTTGCGACGACCGCCGCCCGGCGCGCGAACCACCTCGGCTGGCGGAGCGGGCGCCCGGGCGGGCGCCTGCCATGCCGGGGCGGCAGTCGCGGCCGCTTGTGCCGCCGCAGGTTGCGCAATCGAGCTCGTGCCGGCCAGGGCTGCGCCGACGGCGATCGCCAGTTTGGGATGAGCGTCGTGCGCGACCGGTCGGCCCGTGGCGCTCCGCAGCATCTCGGCGACGATCGGCATCCTCGAGGTTCCACCCACGAGCAAGATGCGGGCGACCTGATCCATCTCGATGTGCGCCGAAGCGACGGCGCGCTCGAACGCCTTGACCGTTTCGCCGACGCGTGGGCGAACCATCGACTCGAACTCGTCGCGAGTCAGCCGCACTTCGGTTTGCACACCGGGCAACGAGACCGCGATCGTGGTGTCGCTGTCGGTCGACAGGGCTTCCTTGGCGCGTCGGCAATCAGACCGCAGGCGGGCCTGGGCGGGCCTGGTCAACGGATCGCTGCGATCGGCACCTGACACGAGTCCGGCCAATGTCGTGTCGACGTGTGCCATCACTGCTTGGTCGAAGTCGATCCCGCCGAGCCGTTCCATTCCTTCAGGCACACCGATCAGCTCGAACCGGTCGTCGGTGCGGCGCACCAGTGCGGCGTCGAACGTTCCGCCGCCGAAGTCGTAGACCGCGACGATCTCGCCCGTGTCGATTCGGGCTTGCCGCGAGTAGGCGATCGCAGCCGCCTCAGGTTCGGTGACGAGCACCAGTCGTTCGGCGGGCAGCCCAGCCTCGGCCGCGGCTTGGCGAAGGAGGCCGGTCTTGTAGTCCGAATAGTTCGCCGGGTGGGTGAGCACCACGATGCTCGGCGCCTCACCTTCTTGCTCGGTAGCGCGCCGAACGACGTCGCGAAGTTGGTGCGCCATCAATGTTTCGACCGGGTGCGCGGCGTCACCGATCACGATCGGCACCGGGTCACCGAGTCGGCGTTTGAACTCGCGTGCGGCGCGCGTCGGCTCGGTCACCGCGCGCCGTTCGGCTGCATCACCGACGAGCACTTCACCGTCCTCGCGCATCAACACGACCGACGGGGCCTGCACCGAGTCGGTGCCGAGCGGAAGTGGTTCCGCGGTCGTGCCCCGTGCGACAGCGGCGGCGGTGTAGGTGGTGCCGAGGTCGACACCCAGCGAGTAGGCGCTCATGCCGCCCGGATCATCACGATCGGCCCCGGGTTGCCATCGACGTTGACCGTCATCGTGTCGCCCTCGCACACGTAGTTTCCCGCGCCGCTGAACGCCGATCTGGTGTCGGACTGCGGGGGAATCGGCAGGTTCACACCACCTGCGCTCGCGGTCAGCGTCACGACGGTGTTCAAGTTGGTATCGACGAACGTGAACGATCCGTCTCGCGCGAATGTCCCTGACGATTTGTCGCTACCGGTGATCGACATCGTCATCGTGACATCTTCGGCGCTGGCGGTGAATCCCCAGTCCGAGTAGGTGCTCGTCCACACACCGTCCGCGTTGACTTCGACCGCGACGGTTCCGTTGACCGAATCGAGGATCGCAGGAACACCCTGGCCGAGGGCGACGGAGAGCCACATCTCTGCGAACGAATCGTTGACCATCGTCCAACTGCCCAGCGTGCACGGCGGCGCCGCACCGACCGCCGTCGCCGTTGTGGCAGGCGACGTGGATACGACAGTTGTGAGCCCAGTACTCGTGGACGTCACGACAGAGTCGGTGACGGCATCGGTCACCTCGACAAACACCGTTGTTGGCGGTGCGGATTGGGGATCGTCTCCCCCACCGGCAAAGACGACGACGCCCGTGACGAGACCGACGGCCACGATCGACCCGGCAATGATCGGTATGCGGTACGAGCGCTTGGCTGCTCTGACCGCCGTCGTCCCGACCGTCTCGAGCGGCGTACCGGTCGGACCCACAGGAGCCGACAACGGCGTACCCCCCGGACCGGCAGGAGCCGACAACGGCGTACCCGTCGGACCCGCAGGAGCGGAAAGCGGCGTACCCGTCGGACCCACAGGAGCCGACAACGGCGTACCACCCGGACCCGCAGGAGCCGACAACGGCGTACCGGTCGGACCGGCAGGAGCCGACAACGGGCTCCCTGCAGGGGCCGACAGCGGTGACCCGACCGGTCCCAGCCCGGCAACAGCCGCGGGTCCGGCAGCGGCGGCGACCGCCTCGCCTCCGAGCACCGTCGCTCCGAGAATCCCGCCGCCAGCAACGACAGCTCCGGCCCCCGCGGCAGCAGCGATCGTGCCACCCGCGAGGCCGGATGACCCGACCCCAGGCAGATCCGGGTGACGTTCCCAGCCGATCTTGGCACCACCGGCGGCGGCAGCCGCGCCGCCACCCTCAGCCGCCACCGACTGACCCAGCGCCTCGGTTCGAGACAGAAGCGTCAGCCCGGCGAGTGGGATCCCGGCGAGCCGGCCTGCCTCCGCCCACAGGCTGCGGTGGTAGTCATCGAGATCGTCGTCGTGCACCAGCACCACCGCACCGGGTTCCGACCCAAGCTTCGCTCGAGCATCGCTCACAATCGACGCCACGAGATGGCCGAGGAGCGACTCCGCGCCGTACGGCGTGCCCCCCACCATCATCGGCTCAGCGTCACCGAGTCCACGGCAAGGGCGTGTTTGCGGTGCAGCCACTGGCTGAAGGCGAAATGCTGATCGAGTACTGCGGCGAAGTCATCAGCTGGAAAGAAGCGCTGCGCCGCC
>JANPOJ010000480.1:0-3672 GCA_031427935.1 Ilumatobacteraceae bacterium
GGATGTCCCGGAACGTTTCGATTCAGGTCGTGACAACAACCACACGACACCCGATCGAGTGATATCTCGATATCGATTTCCCTGCCCGCACCTGGACAAACGTGATCGTTGCGCAAGGTGATACTTTCTGGCGTGTTGCACGATCTGGTCACTGAATATCAGCGCGACGGGTTCGCGTTCCGGCCGGGCCTGCTGTCCGCCGCGGAGTCGCAGGTGTTGGTCCGCGAGACGGAACGATTGCTCGACGGCGACCGGCCTGCTGACCGGTTCGTGCTCGAAAAGGACGGCACCACGGTTCGAACGATCGTCAACCCGCATCGCTTCAGCGACGTCTTCGAACGACTGGTAGCCCATCCGACGCTTGTCGGCGCAGCCCAGGAACTGCTCGACGACGAGGTCTACGTGTTCCAACTCGGCGTCAACAACAAGGCGAGCTTCCACGGAGACGTGTGGTTCTGGCACCAGGATTTCCCCGGCTATCACTACGACGATCACATCCCAGCGCCGAACATGGTCAACACGCTGGTGTTTCTCGACGAGGTCTCACATCTCAACGGCCCGTTGATGCTGGTGCCGGGCTCGTATCGCCATGTGCCGGCACGGCCCGAGGTCTCCGACAAGGGCACGTCATACTCGTTCCGGTACTCCGACAACGACACGGTGACCGAACTCGTCGGCAGGGGTGGGATCACCGCCCCGATCGGCCCGGCCGGCTCGACGATCTTCATGCATGTCAACACCCTGCACGGCTCGACCGCCAACCTCTCGCCGTGGCCACGCCGCATGATCACGCTGACCTACAACGCGATGTCGAACAAGGCGACCAGCCCCAGCACTCGACCCAAGCACATCGTGAACGACGATCGCGATCTTCCGGCGCTGGTTCCGTTGCAGGCGACGTGTCTCGAGGAGCTCTCCGCATCGACGTTGTCGCCATGACCGTGTCGGAATCAATCGATGCGAGCCACGGTCACGCTGAGGCGCGACCGATGTGGGCCGAGGTCGACCTCGGCGCGATCACACACAACATCGCCCTGATCCGCGAGCGCGCCGGTCGGCCGGTCAAACTGCTCGTGCCCGTCAAGGCCAATGCCTACGGGCACGGTGCCGCCGTGGTGGGGCTGCACCTCGAATCACTCGGTGTCGATGGGCTCGCGACGGCCAACGTCGACGACGCTGTCGCGATTCGCCGAGCCGGGGCGACCCTGCCCATCCTGCTGTACGGCGCGCAACTGCCGACGGGCAACCAGTACCTCCTGCAGCACGACCTCACGCCCACCGTCTACTCGTCGGAGTCGTTGCGATCGATCAGTGACCTGGCCGTCGATGCCGGCCGAACGATCGACGTGCACATCAAGGTCGACGCGGGAATGGGCCGCCTCGGCGTTCGCCTCGATGAGGCCGCCGCGTTTGCCGACGAGGTGATCGACGCACCCAACGTACGACTCGAAGGAATTTACACCCACATCCCGTTCTCCGACGGGCTCGGTGAGACCTGGTCGCGACGGCGACTCCGGGCGTTCACGGAGGTCGTGCGAACCATCGAGGCCACCCACCGCACGGCGATCGATTTCGTCCAAGCTGCGGCGAGCTCGGTGTTCGCCGAGGACGTCCCCGACGTGCTGAACACGATTGCTCCGGGTCATCTCACGTTCGGGTTGCACCCGATCACCGGCGCCAGTGCCGAAGCATCCGGCTACCGCAAGGCGTTGCGCGCCGTGCGAGCAGCGGTGATCCACATCGGCCAACGTCGCAAGGGTGACGATCTGCCGGGCGTCGGCGCGGATGGTATCGAGGCCGACGCAACAGTCGGTGTGGTTCTGTTCGGAATGGACAACGGCTATCGCGAGGGCCACACGGGAACGCCGGCATACATGCTGTGCCGGGGTCGTCGATGCGCGGTGCTCTCAGTGTCGGCCGAGTACACGGTGGTGGACCTCACCGGTGTGCCGGGTGCAGCGGTCGGCGACATCGTGACAGTGATCGGACGCGATGGTGACGACGAGATCGCGGTCGAGACGGTGGCCGAGCAGCTCGGGGCCCCGAGCGCCGCATACTGGATGGTCGGATTGAAGAGCATCCCGTACCGCTACACGGGTATCGAGGCCACGTAGCCCTGTCAGGACCGAGCGGTCGCCATGCCGACGTCGACCGATGCCGACGGGGTTGCAGCCTTGACCCGCACAGCATGCATGCCATAGATGCCGGCGACGATTGCCGACACGCCACCAACGAGCACACCGAAGCGCGCCCCGAAGTGCTGGCACACCCAACCCAGGATCGGGCCACCGATCGGGGTGCTGCCAAGGAACACGATGGCTTGCAGAGCCAGAACGCGACCGCGCATCGACGGGTCCGCGCGCAGCTGCACGATCGCGGTCGACGTGGTCATGAAGGTGATGCTGGAGATGCCGACGAGGATCCCGATGGGAAAGGTGAAGGGCACGTTGGGTGTGATGGCCAGGAGCATCATCGACGCACCGAATGCGTAGGTCGACCAGATGATGTGGCGAACGCTGACCGACGAACGTCGCGCCGACAGCAGCGCGCCGACCAGCGAACCAACGCTGATGACGCTGTAGATCAAGGTGAACGTTCGGGTCGTGCCGTGCAGCGTGCGCTTGACGAGCAACGGCATGACCGTTTGGAAGTTGAAGGCGAACGTGCCGACGATGGCCATCATCACCAGTGGGACGAACAGCTCGGGCATGGTGCGCACGTAGCGCAGGCCCTCGCGTATCTGCCCCTTGCCACGGGGGGTCACGAGGTGCGGACGGTTCTCCCGAGTGCGCATCATGAACAGGCCGAGGATCACGGCGATGTATGACACGCCGTCGGCTGCGAACGTCCATCCGTAGCCGACGGTCGTGATCAGCAATCCGGCCAATGCCGGTCCGACGACGCGTGAGCCGGTCATCAACGCGCTGTTGAGGCTGACGGCGTTCTGAACATTGGCCTCGGGAACCATCTCCACCACGTAGGCGCGGCGAGCAGGGTTGTCGAACGCGGTCGCGATGCCACCGAGCACGGCGACGACATAGATCGCCACGACCGGGGGGTGGTGCATGAAGGCGATCAAGGCCAGGGCGAATGACTGCAGCATGGCGAACGACTGCACGATCATCAGCAGCTTGCGCTTGTCGGAGCGATCAGCAACCAGCCCCGACCATGCGCCCAGCACCAGGACCGGGCCGAACTGGCACGCGGCCAACAGGCCGAGGGCGAATCCGCTATCGGTGAGCGTCAGCACCAGCAGCGCCTGGGCGATCAGCGTCAGCCAGTTGCCGATCTGCGAGATCAATTGGCCGCTGAAGAACAAACGGAAGTTGCGGACTCGCAAGGAGTCGAAGGTGCTGACCCGGCTGGGGGAAGCCTCGAGTGTGATCGGTGACGCCGCCATCAGGTGGCCTCGTCGGTCCGGTCGACGAGCTTGGCCAAGACGGCGACCGCCTCGGTCAACCGCCGGCGTTCGTCGTCGGTCAACGAAGCCAGCTGGGAGGCCAGCCACGACGTCCGTCGGCTGCGGACCTCGTCGAGGTGGAGGGTCCCGGCGGGAGTGATTCGGATGCGCGTGACCCGACGGTCGTTGACATCGGGTTCGCGGGTGACCAGACCCAGCGATTCCATCTTGCCGACGACGGCGGTGATGGTCGGGGGAGCGACCTGCTCGAT